>CAZLBE010000176.1:0-5384 GCA_964557635.1 uncultured Desulfobacterales bacterium | reverse complement strand
ATGGGTGTTAATGTCCTCTGTGCAGGGGTGATTCCTACACCGGCAGTTGCATTTTTTGTACCTATGATTAAAAAGGCGGGAGCCGGCATTGTAATTTCACCATCCCATAATGCCTATTATGAAAATGGCATCAAAATTTTCAATGCCAGCGGTTATAAACTTAAAGATGATGAAGAAAAAATTATTGAAGATTTGATTTTAAATCATGATCTTAATTCCAATGATTATTTCAATAAAATTATGGAATCTGAAAATAACCACTTTAATCCAGGCAGAATTTTATCTCTTTTATATGCAGATGAAAAATACGCTGAATTTTTAAAAAATTTGTTCAGGTCTGAATTATCATCCTCTGCAGAATCAGAATTATTCGGGGCAGGATCAAAATTATCTGTGGCAGAATCTGAAAGCCCCGTTTCATTTCAAAAATTAAAGCTTGTTGTTGACTGCTCAAACGGAGCGGCTTCTGAAATTGCACCTCTCATTTTTACAGGTGATTTATTTGATTCAGAATTTATTTTCAACTCGCCCGACGGCAGAAATATAAATGAAAATTGCGGGTCTCAGTATACAAAGACCCTTGGAAAGCTTGTTGTTAAACACAATGCGGACGTGGGGTTTGCCTTTGATGGTGATGCAGACCGTTTGATTGCACTGGATGAAAATGCAGAAGAGATCACCGGAGACAGAATACTTGCCATATGTGCAAACCATGCTAAAAAAAGGGGAAAATTGAACAACAATATTGTTGTAAGCACAGTGATGAGCAATATTGGACTTTCAAAGGCACTTGAATCCCTTGGCATAGATCATGTCACAACCGATGTAGGTGATCGTGAAGTCCTGCAGAAAATGCAGGAAACAGGTGCTGTCATGGGTGGAGAGGATTCTGGCCACATGATTTTTTCAGACTGTCACACAACTGGAGACGGGATACTTACAGCACTGAAACTGATCATTGTAATGCTTGATACGGGAAAAAAATTATCCGAGCTTGCCTCCATAATGACAGTTTATCCACAGATTCTCATGAATGTTGAAGTTGATCCTTCAAAACCTGATTTCATGAAAATAAAAGAAATTGCAGATGAGATTTGCGCCGTTGAAAATGAACTTGAAAAACAGGGAAGGGTTCTGGTAAGATATTCGGGTACCCAGCCGCTTCTCCGGGTTATGGTGGAAGGACCTGACAAAAAACTTACAGAGCAATACTGCAAAAGAATATGCCGTACAATAAAGACTAAAATTTAAAAATGTCTTTTAATACGCCCCGGGTCAGCCTTGACACATCAGATAATGCTGTCACTCTTTTTTTATCGGGCAGGCTTGACGCAGATGGATCTGCTTCAATATGGAAAAAAACAAGTGAATTTTTTACAAAAAAAGCAGAAAATTTATCCAATATCCCTTCTTTTATTTTAAACCTTGAAAATGTAAATTATTTTGATACGGCAGGAGCTGCCCTTGTTTGCCATATAAACGGGCTTGCAAAAAAAAAGGGGTGGGATAAAATTTCAATTAAGGGGCTTAAACCTGAGTATTCATCCCTTGTTAAATTAGCCCTTGATATTGATTCTGCATCATTTGCGAAAAATCCTCTGGTTCCCCTTTCTTTTATTGAAAGAAAAGGAAACGAAATTTCAGATTTTTTATACGATCTTAGCATTTTTATAACTTTTATCGGTGAAATTACATGGGCACTTTTTACAAGTCTTAAACATCCTTTTCGTATAAGATGGCAGGAGATATTTGTGGTGGCTGAAAAGGCAGGTGTTGATGCTCTGCCCATTGTGGCCCTTATCAGTTTTATTGTAGGTCTTGTCCTGGCTTTCCAGGCAGCTATTCCCATGAAGATGTTTGGTGCGGAAATCTATGTGGCAAATCTCATAGGCATTGCAATGGTAAGGGAGCTTGGCCCCTTAATGACTGCCATTGTCCTTGCCGGCCGTTCTGCCTCGGCATTTGCCGCTGAAATAGGCACAATGAAAATCAACGAGGAGATTGATGCCTTAACCGTCATGGGGTTTGATCCGGTTAAATTTCTCATTGTACCAAGGGTGATTGCATCCACTTTTATTACGCCGCTGCTCACCGTATTTGCAAATCTTGTGGGAATACTTGGCGGGGCCGTGGTAATTCTTGCCTTTGGATATCCCATTATCACTTATTATAACCAGATTGCAGGTTTTGTAACATGGGAAGATTTTGCAGGGGGCATTGTAAAATGCTTTGTTTTCGGCGTACTCATTGCCGCCACCGGATGTATTAAAGGATACCAGACAAAACAGGGACCTTCCGCAGTTGGGGAATCAACTACCCGTGCCGTTGTCTCGTCCATTATTCTAATTGCTGTCTTTGATGGCATTTTTTCCGTAGTTTATTATTATCTTGGTGTATGAGGGAACTTTTTGGAAAACAATATACGCATCCTGCCTGCCTGTCTTTCCGTTACAAATCAGGGCTGTGAAAACCACATGAACGTATTTTTATCTGTACACGGTATTTTTTTATGAAGGAAACCATCATTAAAGTTGAAAACCTGTATGCAGGATACAACGGCAACGCCATTATGGAGAATCTCTGTTTTAATGTGAAAAAAGGTGAGATTTTTGTCATTCTTGGGGGATCAGGATGCGGAAAAAGTACAGTACTTAAGCATATGATAGGCCTTGTGCCCCCTGTTTCAGGTAAAATTTTAATCAATGGTACTGACATGGTTACAGCAGAGGGGGAAAAAAAGAACCGCCTGCTTCAGACTATTGGTGTGGCATTCCAGAACGGGGCATTATTTGGCTCAATGACGGTTCTGGAAAATATCATGCTTCCCCTGAAAGAATATACATCCCTTCCACAAGATGCAATAAAGGCCATTGCCATGATTAAACTTACTCTTGTAAGTATGGAGGACAGCGCATATCTTCTGCCTGATGAACTCAGCGGAGGCATGAAAAAAAGAGCTGCAATTGCAAGGGCCATGGCACTTGATCCTGCTATATTGTTTCTTGATGAACCATCTGCAGGGCTTGATCCCCTTACATCTGCCTCCCTTGATTCTCTGATAATGAACCTTGCAGAAGTTTTAGATATCAGTTTTGTTATTGTAACCCATGAACTGGAAAGTATATTAACAATTGCCGACAATACCATTATCCTTGAAAAAGAATCAAAGGGGATAATTGCAAAGGGAAAGCCTGCAGATCTTAAGGCGGATAAATCCAACACCTATGCATATAAATTTTTCAACAGGAATTTGAAACAGGGGAAAAAAATATGACCAGGAAAGCAAATTTTTTTAAACTTGGCCTGTTTGTTATTATAGCTTTTGTTCTTTTTGCTGCATTTCTCATTGCATTTGGTGCTGGAGAATTCATGAAAAAAGAGCTGATTGCTGAAACGTATTTTGACGAGTCTGTTCAGGGGCTGAATATAGGATCTGAAGTCAGGTACAAGGGATTAAAGATCGGCGTTGTGAAATCCATCACTTCAACTGCAAGGATTTATAATAAGTCATCAAATTATATCCTTGTAAGATTTTCCCTTGATAAGGATTCTTATCTTGGACAGACGGGAAAAACAAATGAGGAAAGAATCTTTAAAGCCATTGCCAAAGGCCTAAGGATTCACCTTGCATTCAAGGGGCTTACCGGAGCAGCTTTCCTTGAAACAGACTATGTACACGGGGTATCACCTTCTCTGTCTATTTCCTGGAGGCCGGAATATATTTATATTCCTTCGAGAAAAAGCAGGATAAAACGTCTTGGAGATGCAATAAACCAGATTGTGGAAAATTTTACACATATAAATATTGTCAATATTACTACAAAGCTGGATAAGCTTTTACAGATATTAAACAATAAAGCAGCAGATCTTGATATGGCGAAAATCTCACTCCAGGCTGAAAATCTGCTTGCCGAGGTAAGGAAAACAAATAAACAGATTTCCAAGACCTTTGGTTCTGCAAAAATAAAGAAAATGATCGATGATGCCCAAAAAACTTTATCAGGAGTTAAGACGATTGTTGAAAATTCCCAGCAGTCCCTTGATAAGGCAATGAAAGATTTCAGCACAACAGCTTCCAATACAAAAATTATAACGTCTGATATAAAAACAGGTCTTTCTTCAAAAATTGAAAATTTTTCAAATGAAATTAACACCATGCTTGAAAGTTTAAATAAAACCTCAAAAATGCTGGAAACAATGGTCTGGATGAATTCAGACACTATCAATAGAACACTTGAAAATTTTGTACATACATCTGATAATCTGAAACAATTGAGTCTTGAACTTAAGCATTATCCGGGACGGCTTTTATTTGAAAAGCCGCCTGAAAAATATGTTCCCGGGAAAAAAGAATAACGGCCATGAGGCGGTTATAAAAAAAATATAAGGAAATTAAGATGATAAAAAAGGCCGCAATTATTATATTTACTGCCATTATACTTTTGGGCTGTTCAGGGCTTGAGAAAAAATTTCCAAAAAGAAATTTATTTCTCATTGAAGCAGATTTTATGAAATCAGAGCCTTTTAAAAATATATTTAAAATAAACGGATTGAATAAGACAGGTGGGAAAACAGGACTTATTGTCAGACAATTTACAATTTTGCCTGAGTTTGATTCAAATTATTTTATTTATCGTATTTTTCCAAATCAGTACATTTATGATTATTATAATAATTTTATTGTTTCTCCATCCAGTATTATCACCGATGATATTAAAAAAAATTTGTATGCAGCTCCGTATTTCAAATATGTCAAACCAGATGAATTTGAAGATATCAAGTATCGGCTGTGGGGCACCATAATTAAACTTTACGGGGATATGCAGAAGAAAAACAACCCGGAAGCTGTAATGACAATAAGAATTGTTCTTGAAAAAAAGATTGCAACAGGATTTAAATCTGTTATTAACAAAATTTATCCAGCCAGGGTTTTTTTTGCCAAAGGTGGTGCAAGAGGCCTTGTGGATGCATGGGGGATATGCCTTAAAAGGATAATGTCAAGTTTTTACAAGGACTTTATTAATAGCCGTGGCAAGGGAATTCATAGTAAACGGTTTGGCTATTACAGCATCAATTCCTGTAGGGCTTGCGTTTTCAGAGTCAGCAATATTGGAAAACCCCGTTGAAAGTATAACAGGCAAATCAGGCCTTATTTTTTTAATTTCGATTGCAAGCTGGGAACCCTGAATATCCGGCATAGTCATATCGGTAATAACAATATCAAATTCAGCAGGGGATTCCCTGATTATTTCCAGAGCTTCCAGTCCTGATTTTGTTACAACCGGGTTATATCCGAGTTTTTCAAGCATTAATTCTCCAAGTTCTACAAGCGCATCTTCATCGTCGATAAAAATTATTTTCTGTCCCTGGCCGGCAGATTCATT
>CAZLBE010000175.1:0-5392 GCA_964557635.1 uncultured Desulfobacterales bacterium | reverse complement strand
GGATTGTTTAACCATGACCTGGAAATACTATCCGGTTTGCCTTGATATAAAACAGAAAAAATGCCTTGTTGCAGGTGGAGGCGATGTAGGAGCAAGAAAAGTTTCAGGACTTTTAAGCTGCGGCGCCATTGTAAAAGTTGTAAGCCCTGAATTCTCTTTTGCCTTTGAAAAGCTGAAATCAAACGGCATTGAACTTGTAAAAAGAGAATATAGGACAGAAGATCTTAATGGAATGTTTCTTGTAATAGGTGCAACCGATAATACCGAAGTGAACAAAAAAATACACAGAGATGCCGAAGCAAGGAACATGCTGTGCAATATTGCTGATTTTCCCCAGGCCTGTAATTTTATCCTTCCCGCTGTTGTGAGAAGGGGAGATCTCATGATCACGGCATCAACTTCAGGAAGAAGCCCGGCATTTGCAAAAAAATTGAAAAAAGATCTGGAAAATCAATTTGGTAAAGAGTATGCTGATTTTCTTTTTCTAATGGGAGAGATCAGAAAAAGGCTTCTGCGTGAAGAACATGCACCTGAAGAGCATAAACCTATGTTTGAAAAAATCATCAAAAAAGGGCTTTTAAACATGATTGCAGATAAGAATTATACGGAAATTGACAAATTGCTTTCCAATGTTTTTGGCAGAGGATACTCGTACAAAAAACTTGTCCCGGGAGAAGACCATGGAGACTGCAAATAGTGCAATGATAATGTTGACGGCTGCTGCCTTAATGTACCTTGCAAGCAGTGCAACCTATTTTCTTTATCTGTTTTTTCAGAAAGATTCCATGCAGAAAACCGGCCTGCGGCTGATCTGTGCAGGATTTCTGCTCCATTTTGCAGCCATTGCCATTGCAACATACAGCATGGGCGCTCTGCCCGTTAAAAATCTGCAGCAGACATTTTTTATTGCGTCCCTTGCACTTGCAGGGATGTTTATTGTCCTGCAGTACAGACTGAACCTTAAAATCCTTGGAATCCTTGTTTCTCCCCTTCTTGTTATAATTATGGCAGCAGCTTTTTTAATGCCGGAAACCGTATCGGCAAATGAGCCCGCTCTGAAAGGGTTCTGGCTTGTTGCCCATATTATCATGATCTTCACGGGAGAAGCTGCCCTTGCCATGGCATGCGGCACAGGCATATTGTATCTTATCCAGGAAAATGCCATAAAAAATAAAAAAAGAGGCTTTTTCTACAACAGGCTCCCATCCCTTGATAAGCTCGATTCCACCGGTTATTCGTGCATTGCAGCGGGCTTTGCCATGCTTACATTCGGACTTATTACAGGATTTATCTATGCAAAATCCATATGGGGAAAATTTTTCAGCTGGGACCCGAAGGAGATCTGGTCAATGGTGACTTGGCTTGTTTATGCAGCTCTTCTCCACGGACGGCTCACATCGGGGTGGAGGGGCAAACGATCTGCAATCATGGCCATCATAGGATTTACAATACTTATTTTTACCTTTTTGGGAGTTAATTTCTTCATTGGTGGATATCACCAGGTCTTTACAAGATAACGGCCATGAGGCCGATCTGGATTGGCCCGGATCTGCCCACAACAAAGCATGAAATAGAAGTCAATAAATTTACATTCTATTTCATATAAACAGGAAAACCCATGTCAGAAATAATTCTTATGGGGCTAAATCATAAAACAGCCCCTGTACAGCTCAGAGAAGCCCTTGCATTTACAGAGGAAGAAGCTTCTACGGCACTTGCTGAAATTAAAATTTTAGAAAATATTAAGGAAGCCCTTATTTCCTCCACGTGCAACAGGATGGAAATTCTGTTCGTATCCCATGAATGCCTTCCTGCTGACGCAGTTGATTTAATTAAAAATTTCATATCAGAGTTCAAAAAAATATCGATCTCTCAATTTGATGATTCCTTTTACACATATTTTGGAAATGATGCAGTAAAACATATTTTCAGGGTTGCTTCAAGTCTTGATTCAATGATTGTGGGTGAGCCCCAGATCTTAGGACAGGTGAAAAAGGCATTCAGAACAAGCGTTACATGCAACAGCTCCGGAGTGATACTCAACAGGCTCATGCACAAATCCTTTAACATAGCAAAAAGGGTAAGGCGGGAAACCGGCATAGGCGATCATGCCGTATCCATAAGCTATGCCGCCATAGAGCTTGCAAATAAAATCTTCAGTGATCTTACTACAAAAAGCGTGATGCTCCTTGGCGCAGGTGAAATGGCAGAACTTGCCGTGGAATACCTTATCACAAACGGAGTGAAAAATATAAGCATTGCAAACAGGACATTCTGTAATGCTGTAACGCTTGCCGAAAAATTTAAGGGAAATCCGGTTAAATTTGAAGAAAGGCAGGCAATGCTTGAAGAGGTTGACATCATCATAAGCTCCACAGGTGCAACCCAATGCATACTCAATGCAGATGAGGTTAAAAAAGCGATGCACAAAAGAAAAAACAGGCCTCTGTTTTTCATCGACATTGCCGTTCCAAGGGATATTGACCCTGAGATCAATAAAATTTCAAACGCCTATCTGTATGATATTGATGACCTTAACAATATTGTCAACGACAATATGGAAGAAAGACAAATGGAGGCTGTGAAAGGGGAAAGACTTGTTGAAGAGGCTGTTGTAAAATTTCGCAGATGGCTTGAAAATTTAAAATTAGTACCAACCATTGTTGACATGAAGGAAAAAATAAACGCCATAACAGAAACTGAAACCCAAAAAACCCTGGGACACTTAAAAAACCTTTCCGCAGATGATATTGCAGCCATTGAGAGGATGACCCAATCCATTGCAAAAAAGCTTATGCATGATCCTATTTTATTTCTTAAAAATATAGGAGATCACAGAGATCATTCCCTGTATTTAAGCATTGCAAGGCAGCTTTTCAATCTGAACAATACAAACGGCCACAAAGCAGATACGGATTTACCCGGATCATCTCAACACAAAAAAACATAATTTTGTTCTTACAAATGATAATTTTACTTTACATAATAACCAAAATTAGAATATACTCTCCGATTTCAATTAAGAAAAAAAATTTCAGTTTTAAGGCAGTTTTGAAAATTTCAAAAGGTAAAGGAAAAACAAAATGGATGAAAAAGACCTTATTTTTTTTAAAAATCTTTTAACCGACAGGCTTAAGGAGCTTCTTGCCCAGGCTGACAACACCATCATTGACATGACTGAGCCCAAAGAAAACTTTGCAGATCCAACGGACAGGGCAAGCAACGAGACAGACCGAAATTTTGAATTGAGAATCAGGGACAGAGAACATAAACTCATAAAAAAAGTCAAAAAAGCTCTGAAGCGAATTGAAGATGGCACCTTTGGCATATGTGAATCATGCGGTGAGGATATATCAATTGCAAGGCTTAAGGCAAGACCCGTGACCACCCAGTGCATTGAATGCAAGACAAGAGACGAAGTCATGGAAAAAGCACTTGGCATATGAATGAAAGGAGCTTAAGTGATTGATAAACTAAAAAAACTTGAGCGCAATCTTGGTTACACATTCAACAATATTTACCTTCTTGAACATGCGCTTTATCACAGTTCCTTTGTTAATGAAAGCCAGGATGAAACAATAAAAAAAACAGGAGATAACCAGAGGTTTGAATTCTTAGGAGATGCTGTTTTAGGCCTTGCAATCGGGCATCTTTTAATGGAAAAATATCATGACATGCACGAAGGTGAGCTCTCAAAATTAAGGGCCTCCCTTGTCAGTGAATCAGGGCTTGCATCCATGGCAAGAAGCATTGAATTAGGAGATTTCATATTCCTTGGAAAGGGAGAAAAACTCTCTAAAGGTGAAGAAAAAAATTCAATTCTTGCCGATACGTTTGAAGCGGTTATGGCAGCGCTTTATCTCGACGCAGGTTTTGACGCTGCCTTTGAACTGATAAAAATACTTTTTGATTCCATGCTCCATGCAGTGATGAACGGATCGGAAACTGAAGACTATAAAAGCATGCTTCAGGAATATGTCCAGGAAATTGGAAACTGCGCGCCTGTGTACACAATAGTAAGCGCATCGGGCCCTGACCATGATAAAACATTTGAGATTGTTTTAAATGTTTGTGATATAGAAGCAAAGGGCGTTGGGAAAAGCAAAAAATCAGCTGAACAGAACGGGGCAAAGCATGCCCTTGAAATTTTAAAAAACCTTTAATTTTTTATGATTTGAAAAACTTAACTAAAAAGCCTCTTGTAATCCCTGTATTTACCCCGCATCTCGGTTGTCCCCACAGGTGTTCTTTCTGCAATCAATCCATTATCACAAATGAAAAAAAGCCTTTACCTGATTCTGAAAAAATCAGAAAAGAGGTGGATAATTACCTTAAATTTAAGGGCAAGAGAGAAAAGATTCAATTGGCTTTTTTTGGTGGAACTTTTCTGGGTCTAAATGAAATTTACAGAAAAAACCTGCTTGATACTGCGGAAATGCTTGTGCAGGAAAAAAAAATTCACAGCATAAGGTTTTCCACGAGACCTGACACTATAACAAAAGAAAACCTTGATTCCCTGAAAAACTACTCCGTTGCAACAATTGAGCTTGGAGTTCAGTCCATGAACGATCAGGTGCTGGCATCTGCAAAAAGGGGACACAGTGCAGAGGATACGAGAAAGGCCGCATCTCTTTTAAGGGAATATGGATTTGAAACCGGAATGCAGATGATGGCAGGTCTGCCGGAAGACACAGATAAAACAGCAATTGAAACGGCTGAACAGATAGCTTCCCTTTCACCTGATTTTGTTCGCATATATCCCCTTGTTATCCTTAAGGGCAGCCTTGTCCACAAATTGTATCAAAAAGGGGAATATAAGCCTTTATCCCTGCCACACTGCGTCACCCTTGTGAAAAAAATTTACTTGATTTTCAAAAAGCATCACATTCCTGTTATCCGCATGGGACTTCAGGCATCGGAACTTCTCCAGGATAAGGATTCAATGATCGCAGGCCCGTGGCACCCGGCATTTGGCCATCTTGTTTTTTCTGAAATATTTTTGGATAAAGTATTAGGCTCCATTAAGGACATATCTATTCATCCGGGAGATGAGATCCTTTTACAGGTGAATCCCCGTTATGAATCAAGGCTCAGGGGAAACAGAAATCAAAATATAAAAAAACTTAATGGCCTGTATCCCGGTGTAAAATTTACGATTAATACAGACGTATCTCTAAGATCTGACCAGGTTCAGGCTGCACGATTCAATACCGGCCAAGATGCCGATCCGGATTTAAGTTCCGGATTTACCTCAAAAAATTTAAATTCCTGACAAAAAATAGGGACAAAAAAATAACACGGATATCTTTATTTTACATCCGTGGCAGAAAAGATATCCGTGTTTATAACCGTTGTTAGGGAGGTACGGTTATTGTAAATCCAAAATTATAAT
>CAZLBE010000174.1:0-5400 GCA_964557635.1 uncultured Desulfobacterales bacterium | reverse complement strand
GAGGTTATTTTGAAATTTTATGACTTCAAAGTATGAAAAAAATCTTCACGATCAGGCGCAGATTTGTTTTTTTAACAAAAACTTTTGTTTGTTAATTTTCCCCGGGTTCCAGAATATTATACTTATGGGAATAAACGCCATCTGATAACACAAGCTGCACAACTTCATTTTTAAAGGGATTAATAATCAAAGGGCCGATGAGATTGGCCGTAATTTTCTTTTGATGCAAATTAGTTTCCGATATATTAACAACCACATATATTAACAGATCTTCCGGTCTAACAGCAGACCATTTTCTAATGCGTATGACACCCTTTAAATCAAGGTTATAATCAGGTTTAAATAAAAAAGGATTTATCACAACAAGGGCAAGATTCGGGTTCTCAACTGACTGAAACCAGCAAAATGGTTTTGTGTCGGGATTTTCAAGAAGTATAAAACGCTTAAATTCAAGAAATCCCGGCAGCCCTTCAGGCATGGTTAAAATTTTAGTTTCATCAATATCTATATCACCAAATTTTCTGGTATTTATTTTCAATGTATCTACTCCGTAGCTATTCCGTAGAAAATTTATTTTTAATAAGTTTTGCAGCTTCCGCTATCTCGTTCATCTGTCTTGATGCCGAATCAATATTCTCCTTTTGAATCTGTTCTAAAATCTCCATACGCAGAATATTGATTTCCCTTGGGGCATCAATACCTATTTTTACATTACCACCTTCAACTTCAAGGATACTGACAATTATATTATCCCCTATTTTTATTTTTTCATCCACCTTCCGGCTCAGAACAAGCATATTAGGTTTATCCTTCTCCGCCTCATGGCGGTTATCTTAAATAATCAACAAGGCTGATATTCATTATTTTTGATGTTGATGCAAGAGATGCCTGGTAAGAGGTCTGGAGAGACTGTAATTTCATCACAGATTCAATCATATCGGCATCTTCGAGCATTGATTTACGTTTGGTCAGGCTGAGATTGGCCTCCTTTGTTATACTGTCCCTGACTTCAAGACGGGAATATTTCATTCCGGTATCAGTAATATTTGAGGTCATTGCATTATAGTCGGTTTCAAGACGTCCTATTGTTCTTTCAATACCATCTGTATCATTATCGGAAAGATATTTTTTAAAATCGATAAGAGTATTAAAAATTCCCCATTTCACAGAACGAGTGCTTTCAGTTCCTTTTGCAATATCATCGGAACTGCTGTCAAAGCCTAAAATAGTTCCTATACTTTTTCCTGCTCCGCCTTCCGAAACTGGCGCATCAGCGCCGGAATGCCACTGAAGATCCAGCTCATCCAGATTTGTTCCGTTTTCCTTTATGGTAAATTTTTTTGTAAATGAATCCCAGGAAACCGAATAATCAATTTTATTTCCGTTTTTTTCCGATTCGGATTCAAGGGCTTTTTCAACTTCATGGGCAAGATCCGTATAACTTGTATATGTTTTAGATTTCACAGTTGCCGTGAGATTGGACTCCAATTCACCATTATCTCCGGGTATGGTTTCTTTGAAATTTATTTTATTATTGGATGAATCCACAACAATATTTACAACATCCGTATCACTTTCGGAAAACGATACGGAAT
Organism: uncultured Desulfobacterales bacterium; assembly: GCA_964557635.1. Taxonomy (GTDB): domain Bacteria; phylum Desulfobacterota; class Desulfobacteria; order Desulfobacterales; family Desulfobacteraceae; genus WGCX01. The sequence continues at coordinate 3,805 of CAZLBE010000174.1, read as the reverse complement.
CATCTTTAGTACTATCAAATCCAAGCCTATCTGCAGCGCTGTTATCAGTATTTTCTCCTGTTTTCCATAAAAGATCAAATCCCTTTATGGCGGAGCTGTTGCCTTTAATCATGAATTTTCCCGATGTATAATCGTATGATACTATATAATTGACATTATTGGGAGATGCATTGCGCAATTCTGTCTGTATTGCAGATGCCACATCATCAAGATCTGTGTAATCACCTGCTGGAATCTCTATTTTCTGTGCATCGGATACTGTTCCGTCAATATTTGTTTCCTGAAAATCGATTATATTATCCGTTGAATCAAATGTCATGAGAACAGGTGCTGTGTCACTATCATAGGAAGTACCAATACCTCCTCCGGTATCATCTGATGCAGGGTCAAATCCCAGTGTTTTTCCTATGGATTTATCTGAATCAGGTCCGGTGTTCCATAAAAGATGAAGTCCATTTAAAGCAGGGGGAGGCGGCACCAGAGGATCTTTCTGTATTGTAAACTTATGAGTTGTGTTATCGTAAGCCACGTCATAGGTAACGGAATTTCCGGATACTGCCGAGGCCTGTTCCATGGCTGTTTTTACAGCTGTTGCAAGCCCGGAGGCCCCGGTAATACTTGTATAGGTTCCATTTGGTATTACAGCTTTAAGCACTCCGCTTGATGCCCCCCCCCAGTCAATTTCCTCAAAATCAAGCATGTTGTTTGTGTCATCTATGGTGATATTGCTCTGCACTGAAGTATCACTTGAAGGATAAGTTATCACATCATCCAGAGGATAATATCCAAGAGTAGCGCCGGCACTTATGGCGGCATTGGCTCCTGATTTCCAGTTCATGTGAAGTTCATTCAGAGTTGCCCCGTTTTCCCTTATGTCAAAACGGCTGGTGTCAGGATTATACGATACTGAATAATCAATGGAATTGGCTGAAACTGTTTCCATGGAAGTTTCAATGTCTTTTGCAAGGGTGTCCATATCAGTATAATTCCCAGAAGGAATCGTTGCAGTAAGATGAGTTGTGACGTCTGCAGAATCAACCTCATCAAAATCAATTTTATCGTTCTCGTTCACACCTGCACTAATGGTGATATCAGTCACAGATGCAGCTTTTGTATCGGAAACAGGAGGAGAGTATATTGTGTTATTGCTGTTAAAACCGATTTCATGGCCGATGCTGTGATCGCCTTTTGCGGGAACAAGTTCAAATTCCACATAATCCCCTTTATTTGCAGGCTTATCAAGTTTCATGCTTATATCGGAAAAGCCTGATTCATTCAAATCCACATCAACACCTGAAGCAGTACCTGAAATTTTTGCCGGCATTACATAACCGGGATTATTTTCAACAAGCCAGTTCCCGGTGCCGTCCCATGTTAAACGAAAGGGCTTGCTCCCGGATGGTTGAGGAGTTCCAAGAGTTAAAGCATCTTTGTTTATCAGTTTCAGGTTAAGGTCATCGGGATTTATATTATCACTTGTTTTTATTTTATTAATATAGGCATCTTTTCCTGTTTCCCACATAAATTCGGTGCGCATGAAACCATCATATGAACCGTCTTCCTTTATTGCAAATTTCTTTTCTTTACTATCATACTTAACATCATAGCTCACATTGTATCCATCTGCAGCAGAAGCACTGTTCAGAGCATTTCTTACTGCAGTTTCAAGTTTTGCCGTATCATAGGTGCCATCGGGTACAACGGCTGTCATAATCTTTTCAGATCCTGTGCCGTGCCCGTTATCCTCTTTAAATACAATTGTATTGTTTGTGGAATTAATATCTATTTTATCATTCCAGAATGTGGTGCTCCCTGCCCTGCCAACCGCTACATTTAAATTTCTGTCGGACTTTATACCAAAAGCAGTATCACTGCCTTTATAGGCCACATCCGGTGAAATTTCATTATCGTCATATTCAAGGGGCTTAACATCCGTGTCGGTTCCACTGAAAATATAATTTCCATTTACCTGACTGTTGCCAAGGGAAACAACCTGATTGATGATATCATTGATGCGCTGCACAGAATCCTTACGTTCATCAGAACCTGCTGAGGCATTGGCAAGGCGGTTTGCCTCTGTTTTTGCGGAAAGGATAAGATCATTCACACTGTCAAGGGAAGTTTCCACATTGGAAAGCCAGGATTTCCCCATGGATACGTTCCTTTCAATCTGGTCAAGATTTTTTATAGAAGTTCTTAAATTAAGAACCTGACTTAGCCCCACGGGATCATCTGACATTCTGTTGATCCTCTTTTGTGTACTCACGACCTCATTGGCATCTTTTAAATCACTTGTGAGGTTGCCGAGTTGATAGGTAGATGTGGCGTATATACTGATATTTGGAACCCTCATCGTCATCCTCCATTTATCTCACTGAAATCAAAGTATTCAGCATCTCATCCGAGACTTTAATGAGTTTTGAAGCAGCAGCAAAGGCATGCTGGTATTTCATGAGATTAACCATCTCTTCATCAAGAGATACGGCAGATACAGCATCACGCTGTTCAGTCATTTTATTTACCATAGTATCGGCAAACGCACTGGAATTTTTTATACTTCTTGATTTAATTCCCATGGACCCTATCATGGATCTGTAATAATCATCAAAATTTGCTTTTGTCAGGCTGGATTCAGTATCAGATCCTCTTGTATAAGTCCATTGTTTCATATCAAAATCTGTAAATTGAACGTCTGCCATGGCAAGGGCATTGGAATTATCACCTTCGGTTATCTTTCCCGTAGAGCTGTCAATTGATGCTGCTGCAATATAGTTTGTATCGGTAAGTTTCTCGTTCATTTTCATGGTCATGGAATCATAACCCTTAAAAAAAGTGTTTATTCCTGCAGCTGCAACAAGCCCTGCAGGAGATGAAGCATCATCGGAAAAAGCAAACTGCAGGTCATTTGCATCATGTTTTACAAGATCAAATTTAACATAACCGTCACCTGAAACTCTTTTTGAAAAATTAATTTCAATATCGGCAAGTCCGTCTCCTGTAAAATCGACTCCAAAACCATCATCATCACCGCCATCCGGTATCAGTTGAGCCATGCCTCCTGTGGGATCATTTTCAATGCCCCATGTTCCTGAAGATGAAGAACGTACAAATTTTAAATCCGTTGCATTAAAATCAAGGCCGGCCCAGTTATTTACATCGATTGAAGTGTTTGCTTCGGAAAATCCGTTCTCCCCTGAATATGCTGTATTCTCAATGGAGTGATATGTATCCGATGATTCGAGTTTAAGCTGATTGTCAGAATTAACAGATGCTTTCATACCGCCTACATCTCTGTTAAATTGATCTGCAAAGGAATCAAGTGTCCAGTGCCAGTCGGAAAGTCGTTCTCCGGTGGGTTTTCCATCGTCATTTAAAGAAACCGGTGCGCCGCTTTCATCGGTTGTGATGGTAAAAACATCATCCTTGAAAAGTGTGCCATCGTAAAATTTCAGGGTCATGCCGTCAACTTTTACATCAACTGGCGCAGCAGGTGTATAAGGCGGATCATTGCCTTTTATCTCAAAGGTACCTGATCCTGAGCTGCTCGTCCATTCAATGGTTAAAGGGTCTTTGCCTTCGGCCGGAACATGCCCTACTTTTCCTGAAGAGAGCACCTTAAAATGATAAATATCTTTTTTACTGTTCCCATTGCCTGTAATTATGAAATTTAGGGCATCCGGCTGTCCATCTGTATCTGTATTCCAAGTGACAGTTGCTCGGCGGGGCCCGGTTCGGGGTGATTGTCAGGGCGGAAGGACAGCCTCTGGAGCCATGGGTACGGGACTCGGATTACGGAGGGGCCGCT
>CAZLBE010000173.1:0-5407 GCA_964557635.1 uncultured Desulfobacterales bacterium | reverse complement strand
ACCGGTAAAATTTACGTCCCATTTTTTTATATGACACTCCGATAAATTTCTCTCGTAATAACCGCCATGAGGCGGATCTGAACCTGGCTCGGATTGCCTCAAAGAATCTAAAATTCTGACAAAATATGAAATATACGTAATAAATTTATGCTCTATTTCATATAACGGCCATGAGGCCGATCTGGATTTGGCCCAGATTGCCTCACAACAAATTATGGGGTCGTAGACGCGAAGCCAACAGGCGCAGTAATTTACTGCTCTATTTCTTATAAAATGAGCAGATATTTCACGGAAAAATATGTAGTTACAACTGTCCCGCCCGCTGCGTAAATCTTTGTGTTTGCAGGCCGGTTTATGGGAAAACAGGTAATTGACACTCATCGAAGTTCATCAACCCTGGGCAGATAATTAAGTGTAAAAACCTCATCAGCGATTTTCTTTGGAGTGATTTTTGCCCAGATCATAACAGATTTATACCCTTTATAAAGCGGGCTGTCCGTTTCCATGACAGAAGGACGGATAAGCCCTTCACCAAAATCTTTGTTGTTCTTAAAATAAAGGGTCTTGATCAGCATGCCGCTTACTGCAAAGCATTCAATGCTTTGGGGTAAAAGTCTTTTTTTGTCCACCTTCATTTTAAGCCGGTCATATGCCACAGTGTCAGTTTTTGCCTTGAGATCAAGGAGATAGTTATTTTTCTGATCAATGACGTTTTTCACACTGTATTCAACGCTGTAATCAAGGCGCATGATATCGGAATTGTTGAAAACACCCCCCACAACGGACTGCAGGCTTGTGATCCTGATGGGCTTTCCCACATTTGGAATGTAAAGCCACATATTATCATCAAGGCGCAAAGTGGAACGACCCTTTTCACTGGCAGGAGACAGAAAAAGGGCTATCATTTTATCCCCGCCTTTTTTTACAGTATAAAGTATAAACTCTTTTTTGCTGCCATCGGGCTCTATATTGATCAGTTTTCGATACGCTTCATAGGAGACGGGCTGCATGTTTTTATCCACCTGGCGTAAAATTTCATTACCGTCAATGGCCCATGCAGAAGCCGATACAAGGCAGATTGCAAGACCGGTTAAACACATTTTCATAAGATATTTCATTGTTGTTTTTTTCCTTTTTTTACTATTTTTTTTAGTGTCTTATTTCTCAGCTTCTGCCAAAAGAACAAAAAAGTCGTTATATGGTATCAGTTATCAGTTATCTGTTATCTGTTATCTGTTATCTTTTGACAGTTATCAGTTGTCTGTTGTCTGTTGTCTGTTGACAGTTATCAGTTGTCAGTAAAAGCATATTTATACTTATTTGTCTTCTCTAAAATCGAAGAGGAAACACGAAATCTTTAATATGTTTTAATATGATAAAGCGTAATTTTAGAACGTTATTTCATACTTTGTCAGAATCTTTGATTCTTTGGGCATATCTGGGCAAAACCAGAGAAGATTTCTTCCATATTTCCAGATCCTCAAATTTCAAAATAACCTACAGTACTGAAAACTGATAGCTGATAACTGATAACTGATAACTGCGGCTTTGCCGCTTTACATCATACGTGGCGAAGCGCTTCAATTGGATCAAGTTTAGACGCTTTAAAAGCCGGCTGCAGACTGGCCAGAACGGAAATACCGATCACCAGCACAACAATCACAATAATCTGGCCCGGAGCTATACCGGCATGGAGCAAAAGATCCTTTTGTCTTCCGAAATTAAAAGTGATATGGCTGATATTCATTATATAGATACCTGCAAGACTCAATATTGTACCTGCAATACTGCCAAGGGCGCCTATTAAAAATCCCTCATAGATAAACAAAGCGGAAATCCGTGACGGAGGAGTTCCCATGGCGGCTATGGTGCCTATTTCCCTTATCCTCTCATACACTGCCATAACCATGACGTTCATGACACTGACCAGAACTATTGATATCAGCATAATTTTGATAAATAAAGTCATAAGATCAATCATTCTTGCAATATTGGCAAATGGAGTGAGCTGCTTCCAAGTATGAACCTCAAACACAGGCTTGCCCTTTTTATTCTTAAACGCTTTCAGTTTGGTTCTAAGCCGTGCTGCAATCACTGGCAGTTCAGCCATATTTTTTAGCCTTACAGCAATCTCGCTTGCCTCAATGCCCTTTATGCGCAGCAGTTGTTTTGCATCATCAATATGGATCATCCCGTCCCTGCCGCCGGGACCTGAAATCCCCTCAAGCACCCCTGCCACCACAAACTGCTTTCCGTTCACGGACCCGTCCTTGTTGTTTGCCACAAGAACTACAGTAGCTCCTGTTTTAATCTTCAGCCCCTTTGCAAGAAGTTCCGGAATAATTATCTGCCCTTTTTTAAGGAGCAAAACATTTTTATCTTTTCTTTCCAGCACCCTTGAGGCGATGAGAGGCATCGCCTTTACCTCCCTGGCAGGAATAACGGCATTTAACCGCACATTGGTGGTATCTGTAAAATTACTGAGCATCGCTCCAAGACGGATTCTCAAAGAATAAGCCTCAACACCCGGTTCTGCATCCAATATTTTTTCTATTTTTTTTATCTGTTTTGAGTTCAGATTGCGGTCAAGGGGAAGGTTGTCCACAGAGGCCACATAACCTTTTTTGTGAATCTGGATATGCCCTAACATTGAATCGGTAATCTGGCCGATCATCATCGCCTTGAACGAGCCGGTTATAGAAATAAAAAGAAGCACTGCCACAACGCCGATGGTGATCAGTGCGGAAGTGAGTACGGTACGCCTTTTATAGCGGCGCAGGTTGCGGGCCGCAATTTTAAGTGTGCTGAACATTATTTTCTCCCTGACCGTTTTTACTTAAACTTGATTTTTTACCGTTCATTAATCTGCCGTCCTCAAGGGGGTGAATAACTTCGGCATTTTTTACAACCCTGGGATCATGGGTGGAGAATATAAAGGTTGTCTTAAACTCGTTGCGCATTTTTTTCATCAAATCGATAATTTTATAGGCAGTGTCCCTGTCAAGATTTGCCGTGGGCTCATCTGCAAGGACAAGTTCAGGGTTTGTTATCAAGGCCCTTGCCACTGCTACACGTTGTTTCTGCCCTCCTGAAATCTGGGATGGCAGTTTATGCCCCTGATCTGCCATGCCCACTGCATCAAGAAGTTCCAGAACCCGTTTTTTACGTTTACCTGCAGGCCATTTCTGGACCATAATCAAGGGATATTCTATATTTTCATACACCGTAAGAACCGGCACAAGATTAAAATCCTGGAATATGAAACCAAGGTGCTGTCCCCTGAAATCAGCAGCTTCTCTGCGGGTCATGGAGGTAACATCCTTGCCTGATACCGTAAGATCACCGTGGGATGGATGATCCAGACAGCCAATCATGTTCAGCATGGTGGTCTTTCCGCTTCCCGACGGGCCTACAAATGAAACAAAGGCCCCTGCCTCTATTTCAAAATCAACTCCCCGGATCGCCTTAACTTTGACCTCACCGGATATATACGTTTTTTCCAACCCTTTTGCTTTTACAAGCTTCATTAATTATCTCCCTTTTATTTTTTAACCCTATCATACCTGCAAATTGAATTTCAAATTTATAAAATTAATTATCTAAAGCTAACTATGCCCGCAACCCATGTGCTTTACTCAATTTCTTGTTTTTTATTACAGAAATTCAGGGGTAAGGCCCTAAAGCTCTGTCTAAGAGTTTACAGCAAGAAAGATGCCATACATGAAAGACGATATATTACCTGCTTAAATTATAGATTAAAATTCTCATACTGACAATCTTTTCCAACTGAGCAGATGGGCAACAATCATCCCTATTCATATTAATTTTTTAGCATCCTTCAATTTTAATTTACAATTTTGCCAAATGATAAAAATTCAACAAAGGTCATCCGGCAATCTGAAAGCATGACAGAACAAGTTATGATTGCGGGGATGGGGCACCTATATCAACCCTCTTCCATGGCATGCATTAAAAACCATGAAAAGAGCAGCTATCCAGTTTGTATAGGCAAACAATTTTTTAAGATTTTTTGGCTTTGCTTTTAAAGCAAATTTCCCGCCTATCACGCCACCTATAATTGTAATAACTGCCAGTGGAATGGCCCATGAAGGATCAAAATCTCCCTGGGCAGCATGGCCTGCAAAACCCATCAAAGCTGTTAATGCAATCAGTGTAGATGCTGTTCCAACTGCAATGTGCATTGAAACACCGCAGGCAAGAACCATTAAAGGAACAAGAAATGATCCACCGGAAACGCCCACCATTCCGGAGCCAAATCCTGTTAAAACAGCCACAGGTATTGCTATCCACAAATTAACGCTGTGTTGTTTACCGTCAAAATTAAACGTCATGTACCCAAAACGTTTTTCATTTTCCGCATTGCTTTTTTCTGAGACGGGAATAAGCATTACAGCGCCTGCAATAAAGAGCATGGCGGCAAATATAAGTTTAAGTGAAAATCCGCTGAACAAATGGGAGAAATAACCCCCTCCTAAGGCGGGCAGGGCTGTAAAAATTCCGATTAAGATGGCAAGGGCCCATGAAACGGTTTTATTCTTCTGGAAAATAACCATTGCAGCAACGGATGCTGCAAAAAGAATGAACTGCCCCGTTGCTGCAGCCTGATGCATGGGAATATTGGCCATTGCAAGAATTACAACATAAAAATTGCCGCCGCCCTTACCCACCATGGTCATGAGTACAGCCACAATAAAAATCAATACGCTTACTACGATGAGATTTGTCATAATTAAAGTCTCCTACAATATAACCGCCATGAGGCGGAGCTGGTTTGGCCCAGACGCTTCTCAACAAATCTATGAAATAGATTGCTTCCAATTTGCATCCTATTTCATATAAACGGCCATAATACGGGTCCGGACCAGTCCAGCTCGACTTCATGGCGGTTGTATATAAAAATATTGTCAAAGTATCGACACCCCAAGCTCCCTGCGGGCGGTAGATCCAGCCCATCAGGACCCAAAGGCAAAAAAAATAAAAAACAAAATTTTCTCTGATTCCTTTTGCCGAAAACGGCAAAAGGAATCAGAACTGATTTTTTACTTTTTTCCAGCTGCAATGGCCTGAAGCACCTTGCCGGGTTTTAATGCTTCTGTCAGTGCGGGATACCCCCCCATGATGACCCGCACATCGGGAAACCCCTTTGAAAGAAGATATGCATAAACAACAGTGGATCTTACACTTCCAGGGCAGAAAATACCGATAAATTTATCCTTTGGAAGTTTATCGACTTCATCGGGAATTTTGTCAACCGGTATATTTATGCTTTCTATCTCTGAATGGTATTTAAGTTTAAAATCAAGGGTTTCCGCCTCTTCCTTTGAGCGGACATCCCTGCTATGCGCCTGTTTTCGCGCCTTGGCCATGAATAAAAATCCTGCGCAAT
>CAZLBE010000172.1:0-5421 GCA_964557635.1 uncultured Desulfobacterales bacterium | reverse complement strand
TGATTTTTTTCCATGGCATGAGCATAATCTTCACCTTCCTCGGGAGGAAGATCAGGAACAATGGCGCCTTTTAAGCCTGTCTCTGCCATTTTTTCTGCAAATTTTTCCACCCCGTATCTAAATAATATATTGTAATAACTCATAAAAAGAAATGGAATTTTAAATTTGTTTACGGCTTGGTCTGCAAATTTAAAGCAATTTTTTACCCTGATTCCCTTTTTAAGGGCATCCTGGTTTGCCTTTAAAATAACAGGACCGTCCGCCATAGGTTCTGAAAATGGAATCTGAAGTTCCATCATATCAACCCCGGCATCCACCATCTGTGCCACAACCTTCATCGATTCTTCAAACGAGGGATATCCTATGACAATATGGGTCATTAAAAGGATATCTTTTGTCTTAAGCTGCTGTTTAATATATGATTCAAGCATTATATTCTTTTGCCTTTTCTATTATAAATTTTTTCCATTCTGGGTCATCAATGGCATCTGCAATGGTGAAAATGTCTTTGTCTCCCCTGCCTGACTGATTAATGATAATGATGTCATCCTTTGATAACAAAGGCGCTTCCTTAAACGCTGCTGCAAATGCATGGGCTGATTCAAGAGCCGGAATAATGCCTTCCTTTGTCATGGTAAGTTTAAGAGCGTCAACTACCTCCTTATCCGTTGCTGACTCAAATCTTGCTTTTCCCTGATCGTGCATCTCCGATAAAATGGGAGATACACCCACATAATCAAGACCTGCTGCTATGGAGTGGGTCTTTCTCATCTGACCGTCGTCATCCTGGAGAAAATATGTTTTATACCCCTGGGCAACACCAACGCTTGCATCCTTAGCGCAGAGTCTGGACGCATGTTCACCCGAATCAAGCCCTCTGCCCCCTGCTTCCACACCAACGCGCTCCACTTCTTCATCGGGAAAGCCTGCAAAAATACCCATTGCATTGGAGCCTCCCCCGACACAGGCAAAAACCTTTGCAGGAAGTTTTCCCTCTCTTTCAAGAATCTGTTTTCTTGCCTCTTGTCCTATAATGGACTGAAAATAACTCACCATTTCAGGAAAAGGATGGGGGCCGCATGCCGTGCCAAGAACGTAGTGGGTTGTATCCATGTTTGTCACCCAGTCCCTGAAAGATTCATTTATGGCATCTTTTAAAATCATTGTTCCGTCAGTTACAGGCACAACTTTAGCTCCCATCTGTTCCATCCAGAATACATTGGGCCGCTGTCTTTTTACATCAACTTCACCCATGTAAACAGTGCAGTCAAACCCGAATTTGGCAGCCATGGTTGCCGTTGCAACGCCATGCTGGCCTGCTCCTGTTTCTGCAATCACCCTTGTCTTTCCCATGCGTTTGACAAGAAGCCCCTGGCCCATGACATTATTGGCCTTATGGGCTCCTGTGTGGTTGAGATCCTCACGCTTGATATATATTTTTGCTCCCCCGAAATAATTTGTCAAATTTTCAGCAAAGGTTAAAGGTGTTGGTCTGGATGAATATGTTGACATGAGAGAAGTATACTCTTTCCAGAATTTGGGATCATTTTTTATTTTTGTAAATTGGTCTTCAAGTTCATCAAATGTGGCAACAAGGACTTCCGGAAGAAATGCTCCTCCAAAATTTCCGTAATAACCTCTTTTTTTCATAATACAAACCATCCTGTTCTATTATAATAATTCTTTTTTTTATATGAAATAGAATGTAAATCATCTGCATTCTATTGGCTCCGCGCCTTCGGCCCTATATTTGTTGAGAGGCGGCTGTGCCACTCCGGATTCGCCTCATGGCGGCTAATTTGATTTAAGCTTATCTATACGGTAGCGTATGGATCTTAAAGTTATCCCTAAAAGTTTTGCAGCACGGCTTTTATTGCCCTGTGCAATTTCAAGCGCTTTCCCTATATAGGCGCGTTCAATGGATGAAAGAATTCCGTCAAGATCAACACCCTGCTCAACATCGTCAACATCAAAACGATTATCCTTAACCCCTTCTATCCATCTTCGTTTTTTGTGTATGGATATGGAAAGACTGCCGGGAAGAATAATATTTGTGGAAGAAAGTGCAACACTTCTTTCGATTAAATTCTCAAGTTCACGCACATTACCGGGAAAACTGTATTTATTTAAAAAATCAATTGCATAGGATGATAACTTGGAAATATCCTTATTCATTATTTTTGAATATTTTTCAACAAAATACTTTGCAAGAATTTTAACATCCCCTTTTCTGTCCCTTAATGGCGGGACTTTTATTGGAATCACGTTGAGCCGGAAAAAAAGATCTTCCCGGAAAGAGCCGTTTATCACTTCCTGTTCAAGTTTCTTATTGGTGGCTGATATTATCCTTACATCTACTGAAATCTCTTTTGTACTTCCAACTGGTTTCACAAGAGTTTCCTGGATAACCCTTAAAAGTTTTACCTGAAGCATGGGTGAAAGTTCACCTATCTCATCAAGAAAAATTGTGCCTTTATGGGCAGATTCAAACAGCCCTTTTTTATCGCAGAAAGCGCCTGTAAATGAGCCTTTAACATGACCGAAAAATTCACTTTCAATTAAATTCTCAGGAATGCCGCCGCAGTTTACAACAACAAAAGGCTCCTCTTTACGGTCACTCATATCATGAATTGCCCTTGCAATAAGCTCCTTGCCAGTGCCGCTTTCCCCTGAAATAAGGACATTGGTTTTTGTGTCTGCAATCTGATTGATCATATCATAAATATGAATCATGCCAGGACTGTTTCCAATGATCCTGCCAAAATGAAGATCATAGCCTGAATCACTTGAAGCAACCAGGTTTTCTTTTTCAGGGTGCTTAAGGTCAAGGGCTTTTTTTATGGTAAGTTTAAGTTCCTTATTATCAAAGGGTTTAGGGACAAAATCAAAGGCGCCTTCGTTCATGGCCTCAACTGCAAGTTCAGTTGTGGAATAGGCGGAAATCATGATAACAACAATATCATGGTTGTATTTTTTAGCAGCTTTTAATACTTCAAGGCCTGTTATGTCACCAAGGCGTATGTCACAGAGCAGAATATCTATAATATTGGCCGAAAGAAGTTTAACTGCCTGGATGCCATTTTTCGCCAGGGTAACATCATATCCCTCCTGGGTCAGCATGACATCAAGGAACTCACGCATGCTTAATTCATCATCCACTACAAGAATTTTTGCTTGGGCATCTTTGTCCATTTTATATTTACAACACCTGATCTTTAAATTTTTATAAGAAAAAAATGCATATTTACAGCTTTCTATTTAATCATTTGTTAAAAGACTTCTGGGTCACTTCAGATACGCCTCATGGCGGTGATATATTATTTTGCCTTTAACCATTGTGATATAAGCTTCTCCTTTTACCTTGAAACCTGCAAAAGGAGTATTACGGCTTTTTGATAAAAAAGAATCAGGATCGATGGTAAACTTGGATTCCAAATCAATCACCGTTATGTCAGCAGGATTGCCAGGCCTTAAATCGTTGTTTATACCAAGAATGGCGGCAGGATTTTTTGACATTTTTTCAATGAGAGTCTCAAGGGACAATATACCATCTTGAACAAGTTTTAATGAAAGGGGAAGGGATGTTTCAAGGCCGATAATACCAAATGCCGCCATATCAAACTCAAGATCTTTTTCAAGGGTTGAATGGGGCGCATGATCCGTTGCAATGCAGTCAATTGTGCCGTCTGCAAGCCCTTTAATTATTGCCTGTCTGTCTTTTTCAGTCCTTAAGGGAGGATTCATTTTTGCATTTGTATCATAGTCTGCAACAGCCCTTTCAGTTAATGTAAAATAATGGGGCGCTGTTTCACAACTTACCTTTACCCCCCGTTTTTTTGCATTTCTTATGGCGTCAACTGATTCTTCACAGCTTACATGGGCAATATGGATGGGTGCATCAGCAAGTTCTGCAAGACAAATTTCCCGCATGATAAAAGAGGCTTCTGCAGCATTTGGAATTCCTTTTATGCCAAGCTTTGTGGCAGTAATGCCCTCATTCATGGATCCGCCCTTTGACAGATTTAAATCTTCAGAATGTGATATAACGGGAAGATCAAGACCCTTTGCGTATTCAAGAGCACGTCTCATCAGCATTGAATTTTCAACGGGATGCCCGTCATCTGAAACAGCTGCAATCCCGGCTTTTTTCATATCGCCAAATTCTGCAAGGGATTCACCTTTCAAACCCTTTGTGATTGCGCCCACAGGATATATTCTGGAAAGGCCAAGTTCTTCTGCCCTGTTGATCATAAAAGAAGTGACCTGGGCATTATCATTTACAGGATATGTATTTGCCATGGGGCATACAGCGGTAAATCCTCCCCTTGCCGCAGCCTTAAGTCCGGTCTCTATAGTTTCCTTGTATTCATGGCCAGGTTCCCTTAAATGAACATGAAGATCGATAAGACCTGGAACAATAGTCTTGCCGGAAACATCAATTTCAATATATTCATCAGAATCAATATATTCATCAGAATAAGGTTCATAAGGCTCAAGTATCGCTTCAATATATCCATCTTTGATCAAAATATCTTTTTTGGCATTAATATTTCCCGGATCAACAACTTTTGCCCCTTTAAGCCTTGTCAGCATTTCTTATACCTCCTCCTGCAACAAGATAGAAAAGCGCCATGCGAAGCGCAACACCATTGGTCACCTGATTTAAAATGATGGAATATTCTCCGTCGGCAATATTACTGTCGATTTCAACACCTCTGTTTAAAGGACCGGGATGCATGACAACAACGTCTTTTTTTGCAAGTTGAAGCCTTTTTCTGTTCAGTCCGAATAAAGAGGCGTATTCCCTTTCTCCCGGGAAAAGCATTGCACCCTGTCTTTCTTTTTGAATGCGCAGCATCATAATTACATCTGCATTTTCAACACAGGATTCCATATCATATGCAAGCTCACAGCCAAGAGTTTCAATACCCTTTGGAATCATTGTAAGAGGTGCAGAGACCACAACTTTTGCCCCCATTTTTGTGAAAGCTGCAATATCGGATCTTGCAACTCTGCTGTGGCTGATATCACCTGTAATGGCAATTTTAAGCCCCTCAATCCTGCCTTTTTTTTCCTTAACACTCATTAAATCAAGCAGAGCCTGTGAAGGATGTGCGTGTATACCGTCACCTGCATTAATAACAGACGCTTTCACTCTTTTTGCAATCAGATGGGGAGCACCGGAGGATGAATGCCGCATCACAATAACATCGGGACTCATGGCCTCAAGGTTCTTAGCCGTATCAATAAGGGTCTCCCCCTTTACCATGCTGCTTGAGGATTTTGAGATGGACAGACTGTCTGCGCTTAAGCGTTTTGCAGCAACATCAAAGGAGAGTCTTGTCCTGGTACTTGGTTCCTGGAAAAAAAGCACAATGGTTTTTCCCCTTAAGGTAGGCACTTTTTTCACAGGTCTCTGTG
>CAZLBE010000171.1:0-5424 GCA_964557635.1 uncultured Desulfobacterales bacterium | reverse complement strand
TAAAAGCATTTCTTCCGGATTGTCCCAGACGTTAAGGGCAAAAAGTGAGGCTGTTTCACCAAGGCTGTGGCCTATGGCAGCATTGGGTTTTATTTTAAATTTTTCAGCAACTTTGGTCATTATGGTTCCAAATAACACCTGGCCGAAAATCATATTATGGCTGTGGGCTTTTATCCTGTTAAATGCGTCTTTTTTCCATCCTTTTTCCCAGGAAATCCTCATGGGGTAGTAAATTTTTGGAAGAAGACATTTTTCCAGTGAAATCCCCTGATCCTCAAGAGTTTGAAAAATTTCCGGGAACAACACCCCTGTCTGTCTTCCCATGCCGGGAAAATGGTTGCCTGAACCGGGGTATAAAAATGCAGTTTTTCCCTGCCTGCCGGCGGGTCGCGGAGCGTAGCATACGCCATGGCGCATGCCCTGTGATATTGTTGTCTGCTTTTTGTTTTTTACGGCATCAACTGCCTCCGGTATAAAAATATCAATAATATCATTTATGTTTTCTGCAACAATGGAAACGCAGAGTTTTTTTGTATTATCCGGTTTATTGATATTAAACCATATTTCGGCTGTTTCATGGGCATTTAAATTTTTATTTTTTTCTGATTGTTCAAGGATAAACCTGCGAAAAATACCGAGCTTTTCTAAAAGCGCGTTTTCCGAATCCCCTTCCACAAGGAATAACCCGGTATTAATAATATTTAATGGAAATTGCCTTTGAACACGGGTTCGATCTGTTTCCTCTGTGTTTTTCGTTTTCTCTGTTTTTTTACCAATGTTTTCTTTTTGGATCTGACTTGTATCTGTTTTACCTGAACCTTTAAAACTATTTTCAGGCACATATTCTTCAAGAACAGCATGGGAACAGGCCCCGTCAGTTGTTATGGATGCCGCACATGCATATCTTTTATCTTCTGTCCTGTTTTTCACAAAAAAACAGGGGAATTTCGGGAAATAAAAATTGTTCTCATTCCATTTGTCATATTCAGGAAAGACAAAACCGTGCAGAGGCGGAATGATTTTATGGTGCAGGGCAAGACAGGCGGTTATAAGGGATAAAAGACCTGATACAGCCTTTGTATCCCCTGCAGCCGAAGAGGTTGAACCAATGGCACATGGCAGAGTCTTTTCTGTTTTTTCCCTGAAATCCCGGTTTAATACTGTTGCTTCAATCCTGTCTTCTGTTTTATTTCCGCTTCCATGTGCCTGATAAAGGCCTATTGAGTCAGGCTTTATACCTGATTCATCCAATGCCCTGGCAAGTGACAGAGAATAAACTTTTTCCAGGGTGCATGGTTTTTTCTCTGAAGAATTCAATGAAATATCTGATTCACAGGCCATTGCAGCTCCGGAAGAATGTCCTGTGCCCTTAATGATGCCGTAGATCCTGTTACCGTCTTTTTTTGCCCTGTCAAGGGGTTTAAGAATCAGGGCTGCAGCGCCTTCACCCGGAACAGATCCATTGGATTTTTTATCAAAAGCCGGTGAAAATGATACATTTTCAGTATTTTCCGGCAAAATTTTTTCGATATTTTCTTTAAACGTTTTTTCTGTATTTTCTGCAGATGACTTTTCAGTGTTTTCTTGAAGCGGTTTTTCGGCAAAAGGTCTTAAAACATGGTTGTAAAGAATTTCACGGACATCCCCTGACATGTCAACGCAGCCGCAGAGAAAAATATCTGTTTCACCTGATCTTAAAGATTTTATTCCAGCATCAATGGCCTTGATTCCCGATGAATTCCCAGAAGAAACAGTAAAACAGGGCCCGCCAAGCTGGAATTCCCTTGCAATCCTGCTTGCCACAATTCCGCCTAAGGCTCCAAGTGTCCTGCCAGGGGTCAATGCCGGTGATATGGCATTTTTTTTCATTTTATTTTCAGCATCAGACCTATTCAACCCGGCTGATCTCCAGCGAAGATGAAAATCACATGCTTCATGGTCAAATTCAATGCCGATTGCAGCTCCGAATTTTGTCCTTTTGGGCTGATTACGCTCCGGTCTTAACGGGATATCTGCATCTTGAAGTGCTCCTTTTGCCGCCTTGAGCATGATAAGATGCTGGGGCAGAAGATCATCTATTCCGCTTGGCGGGATGTGAAATTCTCCTGCAAAGCTTGATATCTGTCTGATCCAGTATCCTTGAATTTCTTTGTATCTGTCATCCTGGAATTTTGCTTTATCTGTTTCTTCTACTCCATATGTTCTATATGTTCCATCTGTTGTGTATGCTTGGTTTTCTTGGTTTTCTTGGTTTGCTTTGTTTGCTTGGTTTGCTTCGTTTGTCCCGTTTGTCCCGTTTGTCCCGTTTGTTTTGCCTGTTTTACCTGTTTCGTTTGTTTCATCATTGTTTTCTTTTAAAAAAAATAATGCCCTGTTTTCCGGAATTCTCCATCTTGTACCGGGTTTTTGAACAGGTTTTCTTTTTGTACCAAATACAAGGCTCTCAAATTCATTAAGGTTTCCAGCCGATCCTGTAATTGTCTCCATGCCTACAATGGCTATTGGTAAGCGTTCACAGGGCACTGCACCTGCAGCGTTGGCGGGCACTTGAAGTACTTTAGTACTACTTCGTCTGCCTGCCTGCTGCCTTGCATCTGAAGCACCCTGTAAACGCTTACTATTCACAAATTGACTGTGAACGGTTACAGCTCTTGGTATATCATCGGATCTGTCTTGATCAAAAGAGGTGGAGACCGATCCGGAAGTTTTGTGAAAATCGTTTTTAAAATATTTTCTGCATTTATCTGGTTTGAATTCTTCAACAAGTATGTGAGCGTTGATTCCGCCGAAACCGAATGCACTTACCCCGGCTCTTCTTGCACAGGATATATTGCTTTTGCCTGATATATCTGGTTTCCATTCTTCAGGCTCTGTCTGCACCGTAAAATTAGTATTATTTAAAGGACTGTTTTCAGGGGCAAAAGAAAAATTAATGGAAGGCGGCAGAATTTTTTTATCCATACCGAGCAGGGTTTTAATCATTCCTGCAGCTCCCGCACCTGTTAAAAGATGGCCTGTCATGGATTTAATAGAGCCGATGGAACATTTGCTGTCAGAACAATCTGCTTCTTCCCACAGGGTTTTCATTGAGTTAAGTTCTATTTTGTCTCCCACGGGAGTGCCCGATCCATGGCATTCCACAAGCTGAACATCTCCGGGCAGCCAGCCTGCATTTTTAAATGCCGCTTTCATGGCCCTGACCTGCCCCTCGCCTGCAGGTGAAACAAGGCTTCCTTCAATATCGTTGGACAATCCTGTTCCGCATATAACGCCCCAGATTTTATCCCCGCATTTTATGGCATCTTCAAGTCTTTTTAAGGCAACAAGCCCCACACCTTCACCCACCACAAGGCCGTCGGCATTTCTGTCAAAAGGAGAACATTTTCCCGATGGTGACAGGGCTTTAAGCTGGGTAAAGCCGATCTGGGTGTAAAGTGAATCAGCTCTTGAAGCTCCTCCTGCTATCATCATGTCACATCTGTGCGTTAAAAGTTCATCACAGGCAAGTTTAATGGAAAAAAGGGATGAAGCGCATGCCGCATCCAGGGTGAAACTGCCGCCATTTAACCCGAAAGCCCTTGCAAGAATAGCTGCCGGAACTGATACAACCCCTGCTGCAAGAGCATCTGCCTTTGTTAAGGGGTTTGGATTTTCTTTGATGCAGATCTGCCAGGCAAGATCCGATGATTTTTTAGTTGGAAGGGAAATGGCAGCAATTATCACACCTGTTTTTTCCCTTATCTTTTTTGTGTTATAAGATTCAGACATAATCTGCCTGCCGGCTGCCAGAATCATTTGATGAAGCGGATCAATTCTTGTGAGCAAATCTTTATCAATATTAAATCCAAAAGGATCGAATTTAAAATTTTTGATAATGCCCGCTCTTTTTGAGCACACGGTGTCAGGCATGTATTCAGAAGAAAAAACAGAATTATAAGGTATTATCCATCTGTCATCCGGAATGTCCGTAACAGCTTCTTTTTTATCCATTATGTTGCGGCAGAATAGTTCAATATTATCTGCTCCGGGAAATATTCCTGAAATACCTGTAACGGCAATTTTCCCCTTTTTATGTTTCATGATGGTCGTTTTTTTCATGGGTTGTCATATAGTTGAAAAATGAATTAATTACAAGACCTTCAAAGGGGCGAGGATAGAATCTGCAAAGTGGTAACCGGTGCTTTTTAAGAGTGTAAAATTTTTGTAAAATTTTAGAAAAGTCCCAATACCTGTGATTAAGGTAATATTGTCTTTCTCTCTCCTTAATCCAGTAAATTTCCAAAATCTTTAATAGCCTGTTCAGCAATAACTACTTTTCTTTTCTTTTTGAACTTTACTATTCTGGAGTCATAATTTTCCATAACATCTTGATGAGCATCATTAACGAACTTTCTTGCCAATTCTTTTTCTTTCGTTATTGCATCATAAACTTCTTGAACATCCCCCAAAAATTTTCTAATATCTCTCACAAAACTTTTAAAGTGTATTTTTTTTAACAATGACATGTCGGAAAACAAAAAATCGATATAAGGGTCACCCTCAACATCAGGCTTTTCTATCATATAAACCTTCCATATACTTTTCTTATTAATTGAATCTGAAAATTTATAAAATCTCGCTGATAAGTACTCCCAAAGCCGACCCTTAAGTTCATCAAGTTGACCTTCTTTCCCTTTTGCATCAACTCGATAATCCCAAAGATATCCGCCACCTTTTTGTTTCTTGCCATGGTTTTTGCCCCGAACATATTTATTGGGAATCAGTTTATCAATTTCTTCAAATGCAAAATCCTCTACCACACCAAAGATAATATAACTTGAAAGCATAAAAAGGGAGGCGTATGTGAAATTTCCATCAATCTCAAGATTTGCCCACGTGCCATAGAAACTGCCCCTGTAAGGCTTTTTACTGTACCCCTCAAAATCTCTTTTTCGGGCTTTTTCCTGGTAACAATGGTCATCGTAGTCATAATCATAGAGAGTTTCAAAATCAAGCAGGGATTTTCCTTCTTCAAAACTTTCATTCAGGTAAAAATTATCTTCTCCAATGCCACGCATTGGGAGAATTGTTTGGTTCAAAACAAGATTATCCTTTATACTGAGTTCATCGTAGTACGCATCAAGTTCTTCTTGCGTTTCAGCCTTAAAGCCAAAAAGCTCCATAAAGATGATCTTATAGAACATAAAATTATCTTTGAATTTTCTTTGGGCTCTGTATTTTTCCTGTTCTTCCTTTGTCCATGAAAAATATTCAGATTTTGCAGCTATTATTGCCCGGTAAAGGATCGCTTTCTGTTCTCTTTTGTATTTTCCTTTATTCACACATATCACTCTTTTTTTCTTTGTTAACATTCCAAAAAAGGAAAGAACTGATTTTTTCCTAAAAAAATTTTATTACCTGTTGGCAAGACGAAGGCCAATTTGT
>CAZLBE010000170.1:0-5428 GCA_964557635.1 uncultured Desulfobacterales bacterium | reverse complement strand
ATTTGCTTTAATAAATGTTATACTAACAAAGAAAGTTAGTTTTCATCTTTTTTCCTCCTTTTTTTAAAAAGGCTGTCAGTCAAAATTTCCTGGCAGCCTTTTTAAATGGAAAATCCCCTGAAACGATTATGAGCAGGTTTTTATCTAATTGCCTGCAATTCTGTTTTCCGCAAGAGGCTTATACAGGGAATCGGAATGTTCTGAGACAATCTCCTTAAACATCTTTATACTTTCTTTCTTATGGCCGTTTGTAAGGTCTATCACCCCAATGTTAAACAGAGCTTCCGCCTTTAACAAAGGAGAAGTCCCGTTCATTATCTGTTTAAAATATTTGTCTGCCTCATCATATTTTTTTTCAGCCTGACAGGTGTGTCCAAGGGAAGCTAATAAAAGATTGTTCACTGCAGGATCATCTTTAAAATCATCAAGCGCCTTAAGGTACAGCGAATGGGCTTTGCTAAAATCTCCAGCCTTATAAGATATGGCTGCAAATTCAGCCCTTGCAAGTCTGCCTGCAGAGGTATTGGAATACTTTTCCAGAATTTTTGAAAAACGCTCTTTAACGGCATCATATCCTTTTACAGGGCCTTTTTTATTATAAATATTCATTGTTTCGGCAAGTAGAGTAGAAGCCTTTTCCTCCGAAGATTTTATGCTGTAAACAGTACCGAACAGAACAACTACAATAATTAATACCAAGCTTAAAATCCAGATCACCTGTTTTTTATGTTTTACACAAAAATCAAGTCCTGACTGCATTGATTCCATAAAGGGATCGGGCTGTTCAAGCTCTTTTTTACGTGCACGCGAAATTTTATCTACCATGTTTCACCTCTAATTTTTTTTACACATTCCAATTTTTTATATAGTCGCCTACCAGACAAGACTCTTGTATATCCATCCCCTGTCGCCGTCCATATACTCTACATTCAACCAGTTGCCTTTTTTCCCAAGTAATTTAAACGGGACTCCCCTTTCCACAGTAAAAACAATACCATGCTTTGAATCAGGACCTGACCGCACATTACATTTTTTTTTAACACTTATTACACTTTTAACTTTTCCTACAAGGGACTTATGCACCCATCCGGTATCATTTTCAAAATCCTTGAAATGATACCAGTTTCCCTTTTTATTGATAATAATAATCGGATAATATTTTTCCACCTGCCAGAGAACTTCGTAATTTGATCCGGGTCCTGAACGGATATTAGCTAACCTTGAAATGATACTTAGCCGCTGCCCGGCATAAGCTGAGGTAGAGATTAAAAAAATTGTCAGCAGAAATACAAAACAGGCAAAACCTGATCCATAAAATTGCACACTACGCTTCATTATATATCTTTTCATATAAAAAAATATTCTCCCTGAACTTTGTCTAACGCCTCATGGCGGTTATATAAATCCTAACAGCAACCCGGTATGATATACCAGAAACGATGCCGACCACGCAACCATTGTGGTATAAAAAAGGGTAAAAAATGCCCAGTTCATGGAAGCTTCTTTCCATATTGCAGCAACCGTTGCAATACATGGAATATACAAAAGCACAAAAACCATCATGGAAAGGGCGGAAAGCCCTGTCATACCGGAATTAACAAGGGCATTTTTCAAAGCCTCCGGGTCATTTTTGTCTCCTGCTCCGTAAAGAACCCCGATTGTACTTACAACAACCTCTTTTGCCACAAATCCTGCAATAAGTGCTACGCCTGACCGCCATTCTATGCCAACAGGTTTAAAAAAAGGTTCAATGGCCCTTCCAATCTGCCCGATATATGATTTTGAAGCTCTTTCCTGCTCCCTTTTCTTTTCAATATCTTCTATCTGTATTTTAGCTTCATTTTTTAGTTTCAGTTTTAACGCCTTGTCCTTAGATGATAAAATTTGTGAAGACACTTCAGTTTTAATTGTGTCAATTGCCTTTGAATAATCCCGGGAAAAAGTGATGTTTCTCGGAAAAGTTGACAATGCCCATATCACAATTGACCCCACAAGAATCACCCCGCCCATTTTTTTCAAAAACATGCGGCTTCTGTCCCACATATGTATCAGAAGACTTTTGAACATGGGCATGCGGTATGATGGAAGTTCCATTACAAAAGGAGCATCAGCTCCTTTTAAAAGGGTAGCCCTTAAAAGTCTTCCGGAAGCTATTGCAGCAAGTATTCCGGTAAGATAAAGTCCAAAAATAACACTGCCGGCTTTAGCCCCGAAAAAAGTACCTGCGAGAATAATATAAACGGGCAGTCGTGCAGAACACGACATAAAGGGAGTGATGAGAATTGTCAGTATCCTGTCTTTTCTCGATTCCAGGGTTCGTGCTGCCATAATAGCAGGAACATTGCACCCGAAACCCATTAACATTGGAATAAATGATTTACCGTGCAGTCCTATAATGTGCATGATGCGGTCCATGAGAAATGCTGCCCTTGCCATGTATCCCGTATCTTCAAACAATGCAATGCAGAAAAAAAGTATAAGAATGTTGGGCAAAAAAATAATTACGCTTCCAATCCCTGCTACAATACCGTTTATAATCAAATCCTTAAAAAGACCATCGGGAAGTATGCTGCCAAGAAATGATGAAAACAGGGAAACACCGGAATTGATCCAGTCAGTGGGATATGCCCCAAGGGAAAAGGTAAGCTGAAACATCACCCAGATGAAAAACACAAAAATAGGAAGGCCTAAGAATCTGTTTGTCAGCACAAGATCTATGTTCCTTGAGATGTCAACTTTTTTCCTTGATGAAATAAGGACAGTTTCCTTAACAATTCCTGCAATAAACCCGTAGCATTCATCGGTTAGCACAATTTCCGGGTCATCCTGAAAAAGGTCTTCAATCCGGTGTCTGAATGCTTCACTGTGCTTTAGAATTACAGCAGCTCTTTCTTCTGATATCTTTTGTAAATTTTCTTTTACAACCTTATCATCCTCAAGAAGTTTTATGGCTGTCCAGCGGTTGGGATAGACAATCAATTCCTTAAAATCCCTGTCAAGTTCCTCTTCAAGATCAGTTATCATGGAATTGATTTCTCTGTTGTATATTACCTTACGGCCTTTTTTACCATTTGGAAAGGATTCTGCTTCATGGACAGCAGTGTCAATTAAATCATCTATACCCTTCCCCTTATTGGCCACTGTAAAAATAACAGGGAGATTAAGAAGCAAAGAAAGTTTTTCAGTATCGATGATCATTCCTTTGGATTTTACAAGATCTGCCATATTAAGGGCAAAAACAACGGGCCTGTCAAGTTCCACTATCTGCATGGCAAGAAAAAGGCTTCTCTCAAGATTGGCAGCATCAATAATATTTACAACAACATCCGGTTTTTCATTTAAAATAAAATCCCTTGCTGCAATCTCTTCCATGGAAAAGGGTGTAAGGCTGTACGTGCCTGGAAGATCCACAATCTTAAGGTCATACCCGTTTCTTTTTAATCTGCCCTCTTTTTTCTCCACAGTAACCCCGGGCCAGTTTCCAACTTTCTGCCTGGCACCGGTAAGGTCATTGAAAATAGTGGTTTTACCTGAATTTGGATTACCTGCAAGGGCTATGGTAAGCTGTTTCAACTATTATTCTCCGGAACTTATGTTCTCAATTGTAATATGGGACGCTTCTTCAACTCTCAGGGAAACATGGTAGCCCTTGATTATTATTTCAAGAGGGTCTTTAAGTGGTGCATATTTTTCAACATGAACTTTTGTTCCTCTGTTAATACCCATTTCAAGAAGCCTGCGCCGTAAAACACCGTGCCCCCCAACCCGGACAATTATGCCTTCCTGCCCCTGCTTCATCTCACTTAGCAGCATTGATTTTAAAGACTTGACATGGGCAAGGTCATTAATATCATGACAACCGGAAAATTGTGAATCCTCAGCATATTTAACCATCACTTTCCGGGATAAGCCCTGGCCTATGACAAAACGCCTGTCACCTGAGGCAATGACTGACTGACCTCCCCCCTGTGTTGATACCACATCTATAATATCTCCCGGCCTCAAACCCATGGAGGCAAGTCTCATCTGAGCTTTTCTTCCTCCTGCAAAACTTTCTATCTGAAGGTGCTCTCCCTGTTTTGCCCTTGCAAGACTTATCACCAACTCCCTTTTTTTCAAACAGTCAGAACAGATACCGTAAATCATCATTTTATGCTGAAGCATATGAAACCCATAGGCTGCTGCGAGCTGAACCTGCTGTTTTTCCAGTGCTTCATCCCTGAATTCTATAATTTTACCGCATTTGGTACATATCATATGATCATGGTGAAATCCAAGATGTCTGTGTTCATAGCGGACAGGACCATTGTTAAGCTTAAGCTTGCTGGCAAATCCGAATTTACATAAAAGTTCCATGGTCTCTTCAACAAAATCCGGTTCCATAGAGAGTTTATCCTGCCTGAGATGCTCAACAAGTTCTTCAATTGTCACATGTTGTTCAATACGTAAAAAACCTTCCAGTATCTTAAATCTTTTTTCAAATTCATCCACACCTTCACCGGTGAATAGATCTCTGAACTGCTTTATTTCCTGCTCATGTCTGATGTTCATCATATCATTGTCCTGTTAATAAGAATATAGACTTTCAGATCATGACCTGATTCTACAATTTGGCACAAGGCCAGATGGAGGAAGTCCTATCAGTCATACGTCAACGACTGACAACAAAAGTGAAATTATTTTTATGAAAGTCTATGGCCTGTAATCTATTACACATGTTCTATTATGTCAATATAACCGCCATGAGGCGGATCCGGATTGGCCCATATTGCCTCAAAGAATCAAAGATTCTGACGAATTATGAAATAAGCGTAGTAAATTATTACGCTCTGCTTCATATAAAAAAAACAAAATGCAGAAACTACGGATTAAAGCCGCAAAATGAAATAAATTTATAGAGCCCTTTTCACAGCATTATTCCAGCCTTCACATAATTGCATTTCAGGTTTAAATCCCAGTTCTTCCTGAATTTTATCTGCAGAAACAGCAATATCAGTCACCATATTTTCCAAACCCGACACAATATTTCCACCTGGCATGCATTTATCTAACAATGAAATCAAAAAACAAAACAACTTTTCAGGAAAATGTATATTAAAATATTTTTTCTTTAAAGCTTTTGCAATGGCTCCCCGAATCTCTTCCATGGAATGAACAGATCCATCTGTAACATTATACACATTTCCATTGGCTTCCGGATGTTCTGCTGCGATAATCGCAGCTTTGGCAAGGTCATAATCATGTATAAGTGTCCTTTTTGCCATGCCGTTACCCACGGTTATGAAAAAACCACACTGCATCATTTTGATAAGCCATGTATAATTTTTTTTCTCTTTCGGGCCATACACAGATGCTGGTCTTAAAACAACACCAATGGGCTCTCTCCTGTGATTAATACCTGCAAGTACAAATTTTTCAGCCTCAACTT
>CAZLBE010000169.1:3208-5429 GCA_964557635.1 uncultured Desulfobacterales bacterium | reverse complement strand
AAGAATCAAAGATTCTGACAAATTATGGGCCGAAGGCGCGAAGCCAATAAACGTAATGGTTTACGTTTTATTTTTTATAAAAACTCGTGGTCAGGTATTCATTATTGACAAATTTACACCTAAATTTTGTAACCGTTCACAGTCAATTCGCGAACTGCAGGCGTTTAATGGGTGCTGCAGAAGCAAATATAATTTTGTCTGTCAATAATAAAGATTTGACCCCACTATGTTAGGGAGGAGATAATGAGTGTTTCCAAGGAATTACTTGACATTCTTGCATGTCCTAAATGTAAGGGTGATATACATTTAAATGAAAAGGAAGACGGGCTTGTATGTGAAAAATGCTGTCTTGTTTATGAAATAAGGGATGATATTCCCATTATGCTGATTGAAGAGGCAAAACCACTGCAGAAATGAGTACTCCAGGACCGGCAGATCCGGCAAAATTAGTAGTCAGCCTTGTGATGAAAGACAAAGAAATGATCAGCAGAATTCTTTATATGCTTGAGGATTGTTTTGGAGATATTGATATCATAAGCAACTGGTTTAATTTTGATTATACAGAATATTATTATAAAGAGATGGGGAACCCTCTTTTCAGACGTGTTATTGTGTTTAAAAAATTAATAGCACAAGAAGGCCTTGCTGCCATAAAAGAAATTACCAATTCATTTGAAAAAAAATGGGAAAAAGATAAAAAAAGAAGCATAAACATAGACCCCGGTTATCTTCTTCTCTCAAGGTTCATACTTGCAACAGGTAAGGATTATTCCCACAGGATATATCTTGACAAAGGAATCTACGCTGATTTAACCCTGATATACAAACATGGTAAATATTGTCCACTTGAATGGACATACCCTGATTACGCTTCAAGTGAAATGATTCAATTTTTAAAAAAAACAAGGCAGAAATATGCACTGGATCTAAAAATTATAAAAAAATGGAAAAAATTTAAAGATGATAAAGAGTATGACAGGATATGCAGAAGCATACAGCACTTTCAGCATGATAACAGCAGAAGTTGTGATAAGATCCTATAACAGCAGATACCTTGATATTGCACTTCATTTACCTGAAGTCTGCATAAAATTTGAAGACAAAATTAAAAAACTTGTTAAGGAACAAATTGTTAGAGGAAGAATTGAAATACGGATTTCCGTAAAAGATGAAGCAGATGATGCCATAGAATTTGAGCTGGATGAAAAAAAAGCACTTGCTTATTTTAAAACACTTTCCAGGCTGAAAAAAAACTTATCCCTTGAATCGGAAATAAGTCTTGATCACTTTCTCAACGTCAGAGATATAATTAAACCCTGCAGCAAACAGACAGATCCTTTACTTTTATGGAGTGCTTTGCAGGGTGCAATGGATGAAGCCCTGAAAAGCTTAAATACAATGCGTTTACAGGAAGGAAAAAACCTTGCTGAAGATTTAAACAGCCGCCTTTTTTTCATTGAAGACAAATTGGATATAATACAAAAGCAGGCAGATATTATTCCTGAAATTTACAGGCAGAAACTCACAAAAAGGATTGCATCTCTGACATCGGACATTGAAAGCCTTGATCCTGTCAGACTTGCCCAGGAAGCAGCCATTCTTGCAGACAAAAGTGATATTTCCGAGGAAATTGTAAGATCACGCAGCCATATTCAGCAGTTTAAGGAAATTTTAAAAAAAGAAAATGAATCAGAAGGAAGAAAACTTAATTTTCTGATTCAGGAGTTTAACCGGGAGTTTAATACAATGGGGGCCAAGGCCGGAAAAGTTGAACTTTCTCATATAATTGTAGATATAAAATCTGAGCTTGAAAAAATAAGAGAGCAGATCCAAAATATTGAATAACTGCCATTAAGCAGATCTGAATTCTGGCCCAGACCCGTCTTTAAACAAAAAATGGACTAAACAAAATATGTTACGTTTTATTTATTATAAACGGCCATGAGGCCAGGCTGAATACAGGAGATGATATGGAACAGGTTCTTTTAAATATAGGCTTTGGTAACACCGTGGTTGCAGACAGGGTTATCACCATTTTAAGCCCCAATTCTTCACCGATGAAACGTCTCAAGGATGAGGCAAAAAATGCAAGAGCTCTTGTGGATGCCACCCATGGAAGAAAAACAAGGGCTATTATTGTCACTGACAGTAATCATATTATCCTTTCGGCAATCCAGGCGGAAACGATATCCCAGCGTTACACTGCCATGAGAAAAAATGA
>CAZLBE010000169.1:0-3108 GCA_964557635.1 uncultured Desulfobacterales bacterium | reverse complement strand
CGGCAATCCAGGCGGAAACGATATCCCAGCGTTACACTGCCATGAGAAAAAATGAAAAAGAACAGGACAAAATTTCCTGCATTGAAAAGGTGGACAAGAAAGAGATAAAGGATGGCAAAGAGATAGAGGATAAAAAATCCGTCATCAATGGAAAAAATAAAGTACAGGGAAAAAAATAGTAATGACAGGCTTGAACCAGTTCAATACCCAGGGACAGATTTTTGTAGTCTCTGCACCATCCGGTGCCGGCAAAACAACCCTGTGCAGAAAAATAGTTGATAAATACGACTTTATTTCCTATTCAATTTCCCACACCACAAGACCGCCAAGAAAAAATGAAAAAAACGGTGTGGATTATTTTTTTATAACAAAAGAGGAGTTTCAAAAGAAAATCAAAACAGGTTTCTGGGCTGAATGGGCAATAGTTCATGATAATTTGTATGGAACCTCCAAAAAATTCATAGAAAAAAAAATTAAAACCGGGGCAGGCCTGCTCCTTGATATTGACGTTCAGGGTGCAAAGCAGATTAAAGTCTGTTTTCCCCATGCCATTACAATTTTCATCATGCCGCCTTCGTTTAAGGTGCTTGAAAAGAGATTAAGATCACGGGGGACAGATTCTGAAGATGTAATAAAAAAACGCCTTTTCAATGCAGAAAAAGAAATAAAGGAAAAAGAATTTTATGACTTCACCATTGTCAATGATGACCTTGACATCGCAGCATCTGAATTTGGGAAAATCATTGAGGAGGCGTGCCTTTGAAAGAAATAGATCACAGTAAAAAATACAGCCGGGGTAAGAGCAGTAACGATAAAAAAACAGAGATTATTTCCGGGATTCATCCGATAAAAGAGGCCATAAAAGCAGGCAAAAGAAAAATTCACACAATTTTAATTTCCAGTTCAGGAATAAATAAAAGAATAAAAAAAATTATCCGTTCTGCAGAAAGTATTGGTATTCCCGTTGAATTTACTGACACACAGTCCCTTGATACAATTTCCGAAAATGCCCAGCACCAAGGTGTTGCAGCCAGGGTAAGCCCTTTTCCCGTTACAAGAATAAAAGATGTTTTAAAACAGATAAAGAACGATCCTGAAAATAAATTTATTCTGATTATTGAAAATCTTGAAGATCCACATAATTTCGGTGCCCTTGTCAGAACAGCCCTTTGTGCCGGCGTTGATTATATTTTTATTCCAAAGGACAGATCCGTTGGCCCCCTGCCCTCGGTTTCAAGGGCTTCTGCCGGAGCAATGGAGCATGCATCCATAACGCTTATAACAAATACAGCTTCCATTATAAAAACTCTTAAAAATAACGGCTTCTGGATAGCAGGCCTTGATGCCGGTGGAACTTCACCACTTTTCCAAACCGATCTCACTGGAAATGTTGCCCTTATAGTGGGAGGAGAACATAAAGGACTTCGTCCCCTTGTAAAAAAAGAGTGCGATTTTATCCTGTCCCTTCCCATGAAAGGTGATGTAAATTCTCTTAACGCGTCTGTTGCCGGAGGAATTGCAATGTATGAAGTTTTGCGCCAGAGAGAAGCGTTCAATAATAACAACAGAAAGGCAGGCATGTGCTGCGGTGAATCACCGTAAAATTTCATATAACGGCCATGAGGCCGATCTGGATTCAATTCCAGACCCGTCTCACAACAAAGTATGAAATAGACGTCAAGATTTGTATTCTATTTCTTATAAAAAAGTATTCAACAATAATAATATACCCATGAAGTGATAATGATTTTGAATTTAAAATAACCTCCATGAGGCGGATCTGGATTGGCCCGGATTTACCTCAAAGAATCAAAGATTCTGACAAATTATGGGTCGTAAACGCGTAGCCAATAAAAGTAATGTGTTACGTTTTATTTCTTATAAAAAAAAATAAAAAGGAAAAATAATGTCTGATAATATGATTTTAATTGATGAGAAAGGAACTCTTGTTGTACCGGATTATCCTGAAATACCGTTTATTGAGGGAGACGGCATAGGCCATGATATCTGGAAAGCTGCACAGCCTGTTTTTGATAAAGCAGTTGAGACGGCATATAATGGAACAAAAAAAATAAAATGGCTGGAACTGTTTGCAGGGGAAAAAGGTCTTGAAAAAACCGGGCAAAGGCTGTCAGATGAGGCTTTAAATATCATTGAAAATCACAGGGTGGCCATAAAAGGCCCACTTACAACACCTGTGGGTAAAGGAGAGCGAAGTCTCAACGTAAGGATAAGACAGAATCTTGACTTATATGCCTGTATCCGTCCTGTAAAATATTTCAGCCCTGTACCAAGTCCGGTCAAACATCCTGAAAGGGTCAATATAACTGTTTTCCGTGAAAATACTGAAGATCTGTACTCGGGTATTGAATGGGATTCCCTGTCCGACTGTGCAAAACAGGTACTTGGTTTCCTGTCGAACGAGATGGATGTAGAGCTTCCAAACACCTGCTCATTGGGAATAAAACCCATAAGCCCTGAAAAAACAAAAAGGCTTGTTTTAAAAGCACTTAAATATGCAGTGAACAACTCCCTTAAATATGTCACCATCATGCATAAGGGCAACATAATGAAATTTACCGAAGGTGATTTCAGAAAATGGGCCTATGAAGTTGCTGCAGAAAAATTTAAGGGAAAAATAATAACTGAAAAGGAACTTCATGAAAGCTATGATGGAAAACTTCCCAGCGGTATGGTTCTGTTAAGGGACAGAATAGCTGACATGTTTTTTGCCGAAGTATTATTAAGGCCTGAAGAGTTTGATGTGATTATAGCTACCAATTTAAACGGAGATTACATTTCAGATGCCCTTGCAGCCCAGGTGGGCGGGCTTGGGATAGCTCCCGGTGCAAATATAGGTGACAGGTGCGCTGTTTTTGAGGCAACCCATGGGACAGCTCCGGATATTGCCGGTAAAAATATGGCAAATCCATGCTCAATAATACTGTCAGGTGCGATGATGTTTGATCATATAGGATGGGGCAAGGCTGCAGATCTCGTAAGAAAAGGAGTTGAAAAAGCATTGAATTCAGGTATGGCAACTCCTGATCTTGCAAATGCAATGGAAAATGCCACACAGGTTACATGTTCGGAATTTGGAAAAATCAT
>CAZLBE010000168.1:2850-5455 GCA_964557635.1 uncultured Desulfobacterales bacterium | reverse complement strand
GCATTGTCAAGTAAAGAACCTGTATCTCCCATGGCAGCTATAAAAGCGCTTGACGTGATGAAAGAAGGACACGATGGTTCAGGGGTGGGAATTCTGCTTCGTGATCTTGGAGGTCCATTTGAGGATATGAAGGACGCCCCGATTCTTTCGGGAATTTTCAGTGAACAGGGAATGAGACGTCTCGATCTTTTTATGATGGACCAGGGTTTCATGACCAAGTATAAAATGTCCATTAAGCCGTCCAAAACCGAAGTCCCAGATGTTCCAAAACGCGGTATGTACCTGATAAGAGCTTATGAATACCCTGAAACATGGGAAAATCTTGCAAAGAATGAAATTGAAACAAGACTCATGATGACGCGTCTTAAAATACGTGAGATGGGTGAAGAAAAAAAAGACATGATCGTTTTTTCGTTCTGGCCGGACACCATAATGATAAAGGAAATCGGTGATCCAATGCTCATAGCACGTTACCTCGGCCTTGACAGAAATGAACTTGCAGCAAGGGTGATCATGGCCCAGGGGAGACAGAATACAAATTATGCCATTAATCTTTATGCATGCCATCCATTTTTCATCCAGGGTTTTTCCACCATGACAAATGGTGAAAACACTGCATTTATACCCATTAAGAACTTTCTTTTATCAAGAGACTTTCCCGGCTATTCAGGCTATCAGTCCGATTCCGAAGTGTTTGCCCATATTCTTCATTATACAATGAAAATTTTAGGACTGGGACTTGATGCATACAAGCATGTGATAACGCCGCTTCAGGATAAAGCCATAGACAAACACCCCGATGCACTTTTTCTTAAACATTTAAAAACAACCTGCAGGCAGATGATCATTGACGGTCCCAACTGCGTCATCGGAACCCTTCCTGACAATACACTTTTCATGGTTCAGGACAGAAAAAAATTAAGACCCGGGGTCGTGGGCGGCAGGCCCGGAATGTTTGCCTTTTCATCTGAAATCTGCGGCCTTGACGCTGTGATTCCGGAAAGAGATAAAAATAAAGATATTCAGCCCATGCACCTTGATACAGTAATTGTAAGCCCTGACCGTCAGGAGGTAAAAATATGTCGTCAAACAGAACAATTAACCCTTCCTCTTTAAACATAAATGATCTGCCCTGGCAGATTAAATGGGATAAGGACAGGTGTACTTTGTGCGGACAGTGTACAACTATCTGCCCTGTCCAGGCCATTGAACTTTCAGTATTCAGAAAGAGAAATATAAGAACATCCATCAATCCCAATGAACAGAATAAAACGGATTATCAGACATTTTACGGGATAAAACAGAAGAAAAATATTGAAAATCTCTGCATAGGATGTTCCATGTGCTCAATGGTCTGTCCCAATGAGGCCATCTATCCATTGAGGAATAACGATACCGACAGGTTTAAATTCCATGCAGACAAAAACGGTGAGCCAAGGAAAAGAGGGGGAAGGCGTAATGCTTCCTACTCCGTACTTGACAGGATTAAATTCATCAGGATCAGTATGCTCACAGACCCTGCCCTTGATGCAGGCCGCCATGAATTTGAGCTTAACACACTTCTCGGCAGGGTGCTTCCCCCTGAACAAAATATAAAATGCCTTCGTGAACACGGCTGGATTCCACCGGTGAGAGAAATCTATCCTTTGATTATCGGCGGAATGTCCTTTGGTGCTCTTTCACCCACAATGTGGGAAGGATTACAGATGGGAGTGGCATATCTCAATGAAGAGCTTGGCATGCCGGTGAGGATAAGTACAGGAGAAGGCGGATGCCCCCCAAGGCTTTTGCGGAGCAGATTCCTAAAATACGTGATACTCCAGATCGCAAGCGGTTATTTCGGGTGGGATGAGATAATTCATTCTATTCCCCATATGAAGGAAGACCCCTGCGCCATTGAAATTAAATACGGCCAGGGTGCAAAACCCGGAGACGGCGGCCTTCTCATGTGGTACAAGGTCAACAAGCTCATTGCTGCAATCAGGGGAGTTCCACAGGGAATAAGCCTTCCAAGCCCGCCTACCCACCAGACCCAGTATTCCATTGAGGAATCCGTGGCAAAGATGATTTTGTCCATGTCCATGGCATTTGGATTCAGGGTGCCTGTTTATCCGAAAATCTCAGCTTCTTCAACCTCCCTTGCCGTGCTGAACAACCTTGCAAGAAATGATTTTGCAGCAGGTCTTTCAATTGACGGAGAAGACGGTGGTACAGGAGCTGCATATGCTGTTTCAATGGATCACATGGGACACCCAATAGCATCCTGCATAAGGGACAATTATCTTAACCTTGTAAAACTTGGAAAGCAAAATGAAATTCCTCTGTTTGCCGGCGGCGGTGTGGGAAAAAACGGAAATCTTGCGGCAAATGCTGCTGCCCTTATCATGCTCGGAGCAAGCGGTGTTCAGGTGGGAAAATATGTGATGCAGTCAGCAGCAGGATGTCTTGGCACTGAAAATGACAGGTGCAATGTGTGTAACCTCGGGATATGCCCCAAGGGGATAACCTCCCAGGACCCAAGGCTGTACAGACGGCTTGATCCGGAGGATGTGGCACAGAGAATCGTGGATCTTTTTGTTTCCTTTGATACGGAATTGAAAAAGAT
>CAZLBE010000168.1:0-2750 GCA_964557635.1 uncultured Desulfobacterales bacterium | reverse complement strand
AAATACTATAAAATATCGGGTATAAAAGACAATAAAAGAATCTCCTCAAGAATACTTGAAGAGATGATTCAAAAAGAAATCGCACAGGGCCAAAACCATATTGAAGTGGAGGCGTTTGGCCAGCATGGGATAGGAGGCAGGCTCTGGAAGGCGGGAGATGACTGTGTAAAGATTAAAATAACAGGGGCCTCCGGCCAGAGGGCAGGCTCCCTTGGTTTTCCCAATACTGAAATCGATATATTGGGCCCTGCATCGGATGATGTGGGCTGGCTCAATGCAGGAGCTGTTATCACCGTTCATGGAAACGCTTCAAACGGAGTGATGAACGGTGCTGCCCAGGGCAAGGTCTATGTCGGAGGAGATATTGGTGCCCGGGGTATGACAATGACCAAGCACAACCCTAGATTTGATCCCCCTGAACTGTGGGTGTTAGGTTGTGCAGGGGATTATTTCGGTGAATTCATGGCCGGTGGCATTGCCGTAATCTGCGGGTTTGAAGGTTGTAATTCAGGCACAGTCAGAAATGTTTTAGGCTACAGGCCCCTTGTGGGCATGGTCGAAGGAAAAGTCTTTTTCAGGGGTGATATTTCGGGCGGCTACAGTGAAAAAGACGCAAAGATCCTTTCTGTTTCCGATGATGAATGGGACTGGTTTTTAACAAACCTTGAACTGTTTTTAAATAAAATTAAAAAACCTGATCTTTTTAATACACTTTCCAACCGCTGTCAGTGGCAGATTTTAAAGGCAAAAACTCCTGCTGAAGAACTGCAGACCGGAAACAGATTGTCCATAAAGGATTTCCGAAAGGATGTCTGGGACAGGGAACTTGGCAGGGGCGGGCTTATAGGAGATCTTCAGACAATTGAAAAAGGTTCCATCCCTTTGATCACAAAAGGTGAAATGCGGCGGTTTAAACCTGTCTGGGAGCAGAGAAAATACAAATCTCCCTGCCAGGCTGCATGCCCCATTGGGATTCCTGTTCAGGAAAGATGGCATATGATAAGAACAGGTCTTGCAGATGAAGCTGTTGAAATGGGACTTGAATTTACTCCTTTTCCGGCAACGGTCTGCGGGTATCTCTGCCCCAACCCGTGCATGGCATCCTGCACAAGAAATTCTCAATACATGACACCCATTGATATGACCCTCATAGGAAAAAAAGGAGAAAATGCCCGCCTTCCTGAAATAAAGAAAAAAACAGGAAAGAGAATTGCCGTTATAGGTGCAGGTCCCGGAGGTATTTCTGCGGCTTGGCATTTAACTTTAAAGGGGCATGAAGCTGTCTTGTTTGATGAAGCAGAAGAGATCGGAGGCAAGATTTTTTCTGTTATTCCTCAATCAAGAATTCCCGAATCGGTTTTTAATAATGAGATCAACAGAGTAAAAGAGTTTATTTCAGATATCAGATTCAATACAACAATAAACGCAATGGAGTTTCAGAAGATAAAAAACCAATTTGATTTTACCATTGTTGCTGCAGGTGCAAAAAAGCCAAAAATGCTGCCCGTGCCTGGAATTGAAAATGCAGTTTCAGCTCTTGAATTTCTCTGCCTTGCTAAAAAAACCGGTGTAAAAAAAAATTTATTGCATCCCAGTAAAATAGTTATTATCGGCGCCGGTAATGTGGGGTGTGATGTTGCCACAGAAGCACACCGCCTTGGGGCTGAAAGCATAACAATGATAGATGTTCAGAAACCTGCTTTTTTTGGAAAGGAAAAAAAGGATGCAGAGGCAGCAGGTGCTGTTGTAAAATGGCCGTGTTTCACAAAAAAAATTACAAAACAGGGTGTTGTGCTGAATACAGGAGATATACTTGAAGCTGACACAGTTGTTGTCTCAATTGGTGATGTGCCAGACCTTGATTTTCTTGGTAAAGATATTGCAATAAGGCATGGTTTTGCAGCAGTTGATGAGTTTAACCGCACCTCGGATCCGCGTGTTTTTGCCGTTGGTGATATCGTTGCTCCAGGTCTTATAACCGATGCCATAGGGGCCGGCAAAAGGGCAGCTGAGGCTATAGACAGCATTTTAAAGGGGAAAACACCGAAAATAATAGACCCCCGTCCTGAAATTGATCAAAAAAGGGTAAGCCTTGAGTATTACAGCCCACGTGTTAAAGAATTTGTCAGCCTTGAGCAGTGCGGCGGAGAATGCGCTTCATGCGGCAGGTGCCGGGACTGCGGCATATGTGTTGAGATCTGCCCGGAAGGAGCCATTGAAAGATTTGAAATTTCAGGCGGATCAGCAATGGATGAAATTTATGGTATAAATGCAGATGATGACAACGAGGCGTATGAGTACAGGTCTGATCCCGATAAATGCATAGGATGCGGATTTTGTGCCGGAGCATGTCCCTGCGGAATATGGGCGCTTGTTCCCAATGATCCTGTTTAGTGCCTTACCCCTGAATCCCTGTAATAAAGAACAAGAAATTTAGGTAGGCATATGGGTTGCGGGCATAGCTCGCTTTAGGCTTTTGACGTTTATGAAAAACGTGGTGCCTGATTATCATTTTAACTCTTTTTTTTTCGCACAAAGACACAACGCCACAAAGGTTTAAAGCTGAAAAGATTCAAATTTACGTTTATGCTTTTCAGTGACTTTGTGCGAGAATAATTTTTTAATTCATAAGATATGATATCGAAGCTGGAATCGATCTGCCACATGGCAGTTTTATAAGAAATAAAACGTAACAAATTACTTTTATTTCTATATTTGTTGAGAAGCGGCTGGGCCAGACCAGATCCGCC
>CAZLBE010000167.1:0-5487 GCA_964557635.1 uncultured Desulfobacterales bacterium | reverse complement strand
GTCATTGAAGTAGCAGATATTCTTAGAGAGTATGGACAGGATTATTTGAATAACCGCCATGAGGCGGATCTGGATTGGCCCAGATTGCCTCAAAGAATCAAAGATTCTGACGAATTATGAAATAAACGTAATAGTTTACGTTTTATTTCATATAAAAAAGGTCTGAGATAAGGATTAAACACAACAACAAGGAGATGCAATTATGACACATCCTCTTCCCGAAGGTGAAAATTTAAGAAAAGCGGTAAAATGGATATCAGATGAGAGGAAAGCTGACCCTGATCTGGATACTGCTGTTCTTGCTGAAAAGGCAAGTGTGCGTTTTGATTTAAGCCCAGGTGATTCTGAATTTCTCGCAAGATTTCTAAAGGAATCTTAGATTTTAATATTCAATTTCAATACAGCTTAATCAAAACCCTGGGGTATAGAATGTCCGATGTAAGAATACTTCCTGAAATTATTTCCAATAGGATTGCAGCAGGTGAGGTTGTTGAACGACCTGTTTCCATTGTAAAAGAGCTTGTTGAAAACAGTCTTGATGCAGGTTCCACAAGGATTACAATCGAGGTGAACAGGGGAGGACGGGACCTTGTGAGAGTGTCTGACAATGGGTGTGGCATGACAAGGGATAATGCCCTTCTTGCCATTGAAAGATATGCAACAAGTAAAATATACTCAAATGATGATCTTTTTTGCATAAAAAGTTTCGGATTCAGGGGAGAAGCGCTTCCATCCATTGCATCGGTTTCAAAGTTTACCCTTGTTACAAGGGCAAAGGACTATGATTCAGGGACGAAAATTTTTATAAATGGCGGTAAAGTCATAGATGTATCTGAGACAGGCGCTCCGTTTGGTACTGAAATTAAGGTGAAGAGTCTTTTTTTTAATACTCCAGTGCGCCGTAAGTTTTTAAAGTCTGTAAATACGGAAATGGGGCATATAGGTGATGCTTTTTCCGGCATGGCACTTGGGAATCCTGGTGTTGGATTTCGTTTGTTTCATAATTCCCGCCTGATAAAATCTTTTCTTCCTTCGGATGATCTGCTTAAAAGGACAGTGGATGTTTTTGGAAATGAGACTGTAAAGGATTTTTGTCATATTTCCTTTAAAAGCCGCGATGTGATGATCACAGGTTATGTTTCCAATCCTTCTTTGACAAGAAGTACATCAAGAACGATCCGACTGTTTGTTAATAACAGGATGATAAGTGATAATGGTATTGTTTCTGCTATATTTCGAGGGTTTGCTGGCAGAATCATGAAGGGAAGATTTCCCATGGCCGTTCTTTTTATTACTCTTCCATTTGACGAGGTTGATGTTAATGTACATCCTGCAAAACTTATGGTTCGGTTTGCCGACCAGAATCATATTTATTCAACAGTTGTTGATGCTGTTAATGAAGCTCTTTGCCGTTTTGAGAAAAAAATATTTGCAGGCTCATTTAACCCTGGAATACAGGAAAGCCCTGATGTTACTGAACAGGTAAAAACGAAATTTAATGATGTTGCCGGCAGTTTCTCATTAAAGCCAGAAGTTAAGGACCAGGCAACAAAAAGCAGATTTGACATTAAAAAATTTGAGAAAAAAGCAAAACAGGAAAAGACAAGAATTGCAGAGTCATCTTTTACCTGGCAAAGCCCTGAAAATAAAGTTAATAAACCTGATATATCCGTTGAAAGATCTTCCATGCTGGTCGATAAAAAGATTGATAAAAGTTTTAAAGAACCGGATATTTTTCCCTTGTCTTTTAGTGTTATCGGTCAGGTTTTTGGAACATATATTGTAGCGGAATCAGGTAATGAGATATTTCTTTTTGACCAGCATGCAGCCCACGAAAGAATAGTTTATGAAAAATTAAAAAAAAGGTCTGAATCCTTTAAGCCGCCCTCCCAAAGCCTTATTGTGCCTGAAACACTGGAGCTTGGATTCAGGGAAGCTGAGCTCCTTGAAAAAATCATGGATGATCTGGCATTACTTGGCATCATTGTAGAACCATTTGGAGGAACAGGCTTTATCGTTAAATCCGTTCCGGCAATTATTGATGACAGACAGATAGGACCATTTATAAGGGAAATGCTTGATAAAATTCTTGAATCAGGAACAGAGAAAGGAGATGACCTCCATAAGAGAAAATGGCTTGATGATGTGATGATTCTTATGGCCTGTCATTCTGCAATACGTGCAAATTACAGCTTGAATTTGCAAGAGATGGAAAAATTGATTGATGATCTTGGAAAATGCGATAATCCTTTGAACTGTCCCCATGGCCGGCCTACAAGGATTCAATGGTCAAAAAGTGAACTTGAAAAGCTGTTTAAGAGGACAGTGTAGGTCTATTAAATAATGAGTATTGGTTGAGCTACAGACTTTCCTAAAAATAATCTCACTGCGTTATCAGTCGTCGATGTATGAATAATACTACTTCCTCCTTCTGGCCTTGTGAAATTAATTATCTGAAAGTCTATATTTCTGTTTGAGAATGATAAAATCATCTCTATCAATAACAAATCCGGAAGAAGGTTGTGCAAAAGCCTTGTCCACGCCGGTAAATCCAGTTACTTCAAGTTCTCCCTTCAACTCGCCCGGCAGCCATCCTATTGCAACGCCTTCCCGGGATTTGATGATTTTTCCTTTTTTCATAACCTTTAAAATCTGCCCCTTTTTAAGGCCTGAATTTATACCCGCATCAATGCAGATCACATCTTGGTTTTGATAAACAACCCGTGTGAACCATGGAAGTATCTGGTCATTCTGCCAGACCTGATTCCACACCCTGGCAAGAACAATTCTCCAGAAATTGTTTAAATCTGTCCGGTTCCTTACCGTGGATTTAAAAACCGGCATGGTAAAGCCATCTCTTAATCCAAAATCAAAAATTTTCATTCCAAAGTATGCAGTTCCCGGAAAATGCTTTGGAACTTCCAGGGTATTAACATATAAAAGGTTTCTCAGACCTGAAAAATTAGCTGGTATTTTGCTTTTTCTTAAAACGATACTGCTCAGGGTGTCCTGATTCTGGCCAAAGGAGTGGTAAATCTGAATTCTCGGGATCAGCAGAGCTTCAGGCCTGATTCTGAAAAAAAGATCAGCCTGGCTGCACAGGGCATCCATGGCATATGATCCTTCAAGATCGCTGTCCGGCAGGATTCCAATTTTTATCTTTAAGGTTTTTGATTCAATTCCGTCACGTCCATCCTGACCATTTAACCGCCCGTATCCTGCCTGATTCATTGCATTCTGAGTGGTTTGCTGTCCCGGCGATACGGTCCGGGAGCTGTAATTGTTTCCGGGGTATTGAATATTCTGTTGGGGGCTGTTATTTGTATTGCCAGTCCATCTGTTTCCTCTGTTTACTGCCTGCTGATTCTGTGCTGCAGCCTGAGCTGCAGTGGTGCTTTTTAAGAAATAGTCTCCTGAAGCTAAAAAAGGCTGGTCAACAAATATAGTCCGGACCTGATCATTGGAATACCCTGTGGATTTATTTACTTTTTTGGATACAATATCGGGTCCGTAATTATTTGGCAGGCATGAACCAATACAGAATAAAATAATTAGAGCCAGACTGATATTTTTTGACATATACCCCTCCACCTTAAAGAATAAAAGGGCACAATGATTTGCACCACCATGCCCTTTTGTTAATGCATTTAAATATTACAGCGAAATTATTTGATTCCAGACTGTTTTCTTTAATTTACATAACAAATTCAAGTCAGAAATACGATTTTGAGCTGTAACCTTAAAATTTCCAGATCAATTCTGCAGCAAGTCTCATGGCTACATTATCACTTCTTTCTCCGGGCAGGACTCCTGCAGGTGTGGTTATAGAACTTAAAGCACTTGTAGCATCTTTAATCGTGCTGCCTGGAAAGAACCATGAAAACTGACCTTTAATGAACATATCTTTATCAAGGGCAAGTACAAGCGCATTATCCCATTCTGTTCCTACATAACCGGAATTTACCTTGATTGTAGTGGCACCGTCTGCAAAGCTTGTGACCATAATATCTTCGTTCCACCAGAAAGAATTGACATTGGAATGATATATAATGTAACGTTTTGGAATGACGGTTATACCAACAGAAGTCATGGTAAGACCAGGATTATCACCACGGCCTCCGCCAAATCCTGCAGTATTCTGCAGACCACCTGTAAATACAGGTGTTCCATTACCGTAAAGTTCAGGTATATAACCATAGAGCATGGTTCCGAGCACCATGTTGGTATCACCTATAATCGTATTTTCTCCGCCCCAGTATTTGGAGAAACGCTGGCAACTTTCAACCCCTGTATAGCCCTCTAAATTATCATCATTTGGATCATCATCTCCTGATGTATACAGGACTCCAATATGCGGTTTAACGGTAAAACCAACCATATTTTTCAGGTTGACTGCAACATCTGCTGCTCCTGCATAGGCTGAGATATCATAATCATCAGCTTTGCCTATTGCGCCAAGACCTGTATTGTCTGCTGTACCAAACTGATAAACACCTTCGGCAAAATATT
Source organism: uncultured Desulfobacterales bacterium (assembly GCA_964557635.1). Taxonomy (GTDB): domain Bacteria; phylum Desulfobacterota; class Desulfobacteria; order Desulfobacterales; family Desulfobacteraceae; genus WGCX01. The sequence continues at coordinate 978 of CAZLBE010000167.1, read as the reverse complement.
CAATTAAACCCTGTTTGCCGCTAAAATATGCACCGATATGATGGGAATCGGTTTTGGCACCCTTAATCATTGTGCTGGTAAGGTGATTCAAAAGTGTTCCGCTGGCAATGTCTCTTATGCGGTCATAGGCATAAAATGCTTGAAGCTTATTGGCTTTGTTGAAATGATAGGTCACATAACCTGCATAAAGGTCACGATCCTCAGTATTGGAGTCGTTAAGATCGGTGGGAGAAGTTTGAAAATTATTTTCCTGTAATTTGAAAAAACCAACATTATAATCAAGCTTACCGGCTTTTCCTGTCAGCCAGAAACCTGGATTATCATCACCATAGACAAGACCGCCGCCATCCCCAAAGTCAAGGCCCCAGATATCCCAGCCTGCATGAAGCCTTATATTATCAGTAAGTGCCACAGTGCCCTGCAGTCGTTCAAGGCCAAAGTTATTGGTGTCGTTGTTTTTACCTCCGCGGCTGTCAACACTTTTTGTATCAAGGGGACGATCAAACTCAAGGGCAGCATAAAAGCTCCACTTGCGTGTTTTTGGCATGGCATTAAAGTACAGCCTGTCCTCACTTCGGATATAGCTGTCATTTACCCAGCCGCTTTCATTGGGATGATCCTGAAAAAAACCCTTGTTCAGTGCGCCACCAAGATACCCAGGAATTTTCAAATCATTTCGCATACCAAAATCCCAATTGCTTTCACTTGTTGGTATCATCCTGATCTGTGCACCAAAGCTCATCATTATACCTTTGTTAGTGCTGATGCTTACACTTCCAGGCCCTGCAAGAACATCCTCTGTAATATCCTTTACAGTGACTTCCTGGTTATCCTGAGCTGCGCCTGCAAAAGAAACCATGCAGAGACTGAACAACACAGGCAAAAAAATTCCCCAAACCAACTTTTTCATTTTGTTTTCCCTCCCTTTGTTAAATGATAATTTAAAATTTCTGCAGACAATTATCATTGCCTGTCGCA
>CAZLBE010000166.1:0-5504 GCA_964557635.1 uncultured Desulfobacterales bacterium | reverse complement strand
ATCTTCACGATAATGTGCAGATAAAGGTGCTGACCGAAGATACAGGAGATTTTTTAAATGCATACAGGAAAGATTTTTAGTTCTTCTGAACTGCAAAAGGTGAATGATGCTGTAGCCCTTGCCGAAGAACTTGTCAGTAATTATTTTAAAATATCTTCGGGCCAGTGGCTTCGAATGAAATATGATGTTAAAACAGCAGAACAGTTAAACTCTTCAGAAAGGGTAGATGGCCCATTTGCACAGGTTGTAGGGTATGATGGTAAAAGAAAGGGTACACAGCTTGGATCATCAAGGTTTACTTATTATACTGTATGTCTCCAGGATGGAGCAATTCTTGATGCAGTTAAGGAAAATGATGAGCTTATGCTTTTTTCTTTTCTTGTGTATATAGTTGTTCATGAACTTGTTCATATTGTAAGGTTCGGAAGGTTTCAACAGATATATTCTGCGTCTTCCATTGCTGAACATGCCATTAATGAGGAGATAAAGGTTCATAAAATTACATGGAAAATTTTATCTGAAGAATCTTTGCCCGGTATGGATAAGGTTCTTGAATATTACAAAAAATGGATTGAAACAAAATAATTTTATAAACTTTTTTAAATTTTTATTAATCGCTCTTGACAAGGATTAAAGACTGACTATTTTATCTTTGTTTTTAGAGCAGATGAAAATGAATGAAACGGAGGAAAAACAAAATGCCTATTTATGAGTATCAATGTAATGATTGCGGTAAGGTTGAAGAGGTATTTCAAAAGATATCCGATGCTCCTCTTACTACATGCAGGCATTGCAATGGGCAGCTGAAAAAAATAATTTCCCAGAGTTCTTTCCAGTTAAAGGGCTCAGGGTGGTATGTAACTGATTATGGAGGGTCCAGGACGGGTAATGCAGGGAAAAATAAATCGTGTACATGCAAAAATGATTCTGCGAAAAAACCTGAGCCGTCATGTACGTCTTCAAAGAAGGAAAAATAATCTTTTTGGGTGTTTAATTTATTATTTTTTTCCTTTTAATATTTAAACCGAATAATAATCATTTTTAATTTAAGGAGGAGTAGTATTATGAATTTTAGACCCTTACAGGATAGAATTCTCGTTGAGCGTGTTGAGGAAGTTAAGAAAACAAAAGGTGGCATCATCATCCCTGATACAGCAAAGGAAAAACCTGCTGAAGGTAAAATTATTGCCATGGGTAATGGACGTGTAGCTGATGATGGAAAAGTTATCCCAATGGATGTGAAAGTCGGAGATACTGTTCTTTTCGGCAAGTATGGCGGGACCGAAGTAAAATTTGATGGTGTTGACTATCTTATTATGCGCCAGGACGATGTCCTTGGAGTAGTTGGATAAAAAGGGAGTAGTTGAGTAGAAAATTTTAAAGTTGACCGTTTAAATTAAGAACATAAAATTATTAATATTAAAAATTTAACATATATATGGAGGTTTTATAAAGATGGCAAAAGAAATTAAGTATGATGCAAAAGCCCGTGAAGCTATGCTGAAAGGTGTAGAAACACTTGCAGATGCAGTTGTTGTAACCCTTGGACCAAAAGGAAGAAATGTTGTTATTGAAAAATCATGGGGTGCACCAAATGTTACAAAAGACGGTGTTACCGTAGCAAAAGAAATTGATCTCGAAGATAAATTCGAGAACATGGGCGCTCAGATGGTTAAAGAGGTTGCCAGCAAAACAAGTGACATGGCAGGTGACGGTACAACTACTGCAACGGTTCTTGCAAGGGCCATCTATAAAGAAGGCCAGAAACTTGTTGTGGCCGGTAACAATCCCATGGGTATTAAAAAGGGTATAGATCTTGCCGTTGCAAAGATTGTTGAAAATCTTGAGAAGATCAGTAACCCTACCAAGGATCAGAAAGAAATTGCCCAGATCGGTACTATTTCTGCAAACAGTGACGAAACAATCGGAAATATAATTGCAGAAGCCATGAGCAAAGTTGGTAAAGAAGGCGTTATAACTGTTGAGGAAGCAAAATCCATGGATACAACCCTTGATGTTGTTGAGGGTATGCAGTTTGACCGTGGATATCTTTCTCCCTATTTTGCAACCAATGCAGAAAAAATGGTTGCTGAGATGGATAACCCTTATGTTCTGATCTGTGATAAAAAGATAAGTAGCATGAAGGATCTTCTCCCTGTTCTTGAAGAAGTTGCCAAACTTGGCAAATCCCTTGTAATCGTTGCAGAAGATGTTGAGGGTGAAGCCCTTGCAACTCTTGTTGTGAATAAAATCCGTGGAACATTAAATATTGCTGCAGTAAAGGCTCCTGGATTCGGTGACAGAAGAAAGGCAATGCTCGAAGATGTCGCAATCCTCACCGGTGGTCAGGTTGTTTCCGAAGATGTTGGCTTAAAACTTGAGAATGTTACTTTAAATGACCTTGGAACAGCAAAGTCCATTGTTATTGACAAGGACAACACAACCATAGTTGACGGCGGCGGTCAGAGAGATGCCCTTGAAGGCAGAGTAAAAATGATCCGTGCCCAGGTTGAGGATACAACATCTGACTATGACAGGGAAAAACTCCAGGAGCGTCTTGCAAAACTCATCGGCGGAGTTGCTGTTATAAGTGTTGGTGCTGCAACTGAGACAGAGATGAAAGAGAAAAAGGCAAGGGTTGAGGATGCTCTTAATGCAACACGTGCAGCAGTTGAAGAGGGTGTTGTCCCCGGCGGCGGAGTTGCACTTGTTCGTTCTGCTGCAGTTCTTGATGGCCTTGGAGCTGACCAGGAAGAAAAACTTGGTGTGAAAGTTATTGCCCGTGCCATTGAAGAACCTTTACGTCAGATTTCTAATAATGCCGGTGTTGAAGGCTCAGTTGTCATCAACAAGGTAAAGGAAGGCGAGGGCTCTTTTGGTTATAATGCAAGGACAGATACCTATGAGGATCTTATTGCAGCAGGTGTTATTGATCCTAAAAAAGTTGTTCGTTTCGCCCTTCAGAATGCAGCAAGTGTAGCCTCAGTAATGCTTACAACTGAAGCCATGATCGCTGAAAAACCTGAAAAGAATGCAGGTGCAGGAATGCCTGGCGGTGGAATGCCTGGCGGCGGCGGAATGGGCGGCGGCGGAATGCCCGGTATGATGTAATTTGATAAATAATTTATTTTATTTATTTATATTTTTTAAATAATAAAACCCCTGTACAGTCTTTGTACAGGGGTTTTTTTATGGAAAGCTTGACATGTAATCAATGCTAATATAGCCTAAAGAGAGCTATGCCCACAACCCATGTGCCTGACTAAATTTCTTGTTTTTTATTACAGAAATTCAGGGGTAAGGCATTAACTGCTGTTGTTTAATTTAAAAAAATCCGGAGGCTTTTTTGTATGATCCCTGAATCAAGTGGAATATTTCATATGCTTATAACAGCAGGGCCTGTTGTGAAAATGGTGCTGCTGCTTCTTTTCTTCTTTTCGGTTACTTCCTGGGCTATTATTTTAATGAAATACTGGTATATCAGGAAGGCATATAACGAGTCTGTCGATTTTATAGATCTTTTCTGGCAGTGCCGTAATCTGTCTGATGCTTTTTTTAAGGCAAAAGCTTTAAGACAGAGTCCCGTTGCAAGGATTTTTATTTCAGGATATATGGAAATGAAGAAATCCCAGGGTTTAAAAAATGCCGAAGAGCAAGGGGGAGATGAGAAATTAGCAGATTTTTCTTTCCATATCTTAGGGAATGTGAAAAGGGCATTGAGAAGATCCATAAATCTTGAAGTCAGGAGACTTGGACAGCTTGTACCTTTTCTTGCAACAGCTGGAAATACAGCGCCTTTTATAGGATTGTTCGGTACTGTGTGGGGGATAATGAGTGCTTTTCACAGTATTGGACTAAGGGGGGCTGCAAATCTTGCCGTTGTGGCACCGGGGATTTCCGAAGCATTAATTACAACGGCTGCAGGGCTTGTGGTTGCCATTCCATCTGTAATCGGATATAATTATTTTACAGACAGGATCAAGGTATTAAATTCAGAACTTGAAAATTTTTCAGCGGATTTTCTTAATATTATTGAACGGGATATTTTGACAAATAAGGTGATATGATGCAGACAGGATCTGATAATGACAGTCTTATGTCAGAAATAAATGTAACTCCTTTTGTTGATGTGGTGCTGGTGCTTCTCATTATTTTTATGGTAACAGCTCCAATGATGGTGCAGGGAGTGGATGTAAAACTTCCCACGGCATCTGCGGCACCTCTTGGAAAAGAAACAGAGCAGCTTGTGATTTCAATTAAGCAGAATCATATGGTCTATATAAATGATCAGGAAGTTGGCATTGATTTCCTAAGTGAGAAACTTGAAAAAATTCTGGATAACGTCAGTAAGCGTGATGTCTATCTTAAAGCGGATAAAAATGTTGATTACGGCTTTGTAGTGGATGTCATGTCAAAAGTTAAAAAAGCTGGTGTGGACAACCTTGGGATGATTACTCTTCCCAGAGATGATAAATCATGATTGGTAGATATGACTCATATCAATTCTCTGACAGGTAAACAGAAATCTGTTTTAACAGATTCCGGATATGACAGTAGGACATGGCTATTTTTGTATATAGTTTCCATATGCCTTCATCTGGTTTTTTTTCTTGCTCTTATTTTTTTTCAGAATGTCAGTGTACCAGGGAGGCTTCCCCCTGCAATAAGAGTCAGTCTTGTTCCATTTGTTTCTGAAACCAGGGGAAAAGCATCTCCTGCCGGTAAAAAGGAAATTTCAGGCAAAAAAATTGTGAAAAAACCTGAGATTAAACATGCAAAAAAGAAAGCAATTGCCATTGCTAAACCGGAAAAGAAAATTAGAGTAAAATCTATTCCTGATTTAAAGATAAAGGCAAAGAAAAATGTAAAAAAAAATGTAAAACCTGAAAAAGTTGTAAAAAAGCCCAAGAGATCTTTAAAAGAAAAAACATACAGAGCGTCAAAAGTGATTGAAAATGCCAGGGAAAATATTAAAAAAAACATTGAGAAAAAAGAAAAAAATGCACTTGAAAAAGCTTTTTCGCGCCTGCAGGAAAAGGTGAGTAAAGAGGGAAATTCAAATTTTGGCGTTTCAGGGAAGTCTTCATCAACTGGCAGATTGGAAAAAGGGGATGTCAAAGCCATAGATATTTACAATATGGAACTTATGTATAGAATCCAGCAGAACTGGGCTTTTAATGATATACTTGCAGGCAATGATAAACACCTTGAAGTAAGGGTGATTGTTAAGATATTAAAAGACGGGAGTGTCAGGGATATCTGGTTTGAGACAAGATCAGGAAACAGGTATCTTGATGAATCGGCTTTAAGGGCAATAAAAAAATCAATTCCGCTGCCAGAGCTTCCCCGTGGATATTCATCCTATGATATAGGGCTTCGTTTTACACCGTCAGGACTTCAATGATATGAAGATTTAAGGCGTTAGTCAGTTGTCAGTTGTCAGTTATCAGTTGTCAGTTGTCAGTACCGGAGGTCTTTTTGAAATTTAAGAATTTGGAAATATG
>CAZLBE010000165.1:0-5520 GCA_964557635.1 uncultured Desulfobacterales bacterium | reverse complement strand
GGGAAAAAGGCAAAATAATTGACAAAAATATGTTCAGGCTATAAATATAATTTTTGCTGTGTATTGAGATATTGTGTATATTTTGCCGGAATTCTTTGAAGGAAGTTATTTTAGAAAGAAGTTATTTTAATGTTAAGTGGGCGTTTTGTAAAGGTTTCAGCCCGAAATCTTATCATGTCGGCTGCTTTGTGATACGGATAAAAAATAATATGGATAAAAAAGCTGAAGAACTTGATCATATAGGAGTTGCAGGCGCTGGAAGCTGGGGAACAGCCCTTGCAAATCTTCTTGCGGAAAAAGGTTATACCGTGGATTTATGGGCCTATGAAAAGGAAGTGAAACAGGATATCCTTTCCTGCCGTGAAAATAAATTATTCCTGCCTGGAATAAAATTGTCTGAAAAAATTATCCCCACCAATGACCTTGAAAAACTTGTAACAAAAAATTCAATGGTGCTTGTGGTGGTGCCTTCCCATACCATGAGAAGTATTGCAGAGCAGATGGCCTCCTGTATATCTGAGAATTCCGTTTTAATCACTGCGTCAAAGGGGATTGAGGAAAAAACACATCTTACAATGTCTGCTGTACTAAAAGAATGTATTCCCAGTCTTACAGATGATATGGTTGCCGTACTTTCAGGCCCGTCCTTTGCAAAGGAAGTTGCCCAAAAAGTGCCCACGGCCATAAGTATCGGTTCTAAAAATATTGAAACTGCAATTTATGTCCAGCATGTGTTTGCAACGGATTATTTCAGAGTTTATGTTAATGATGATCCCATTGGCATGGAACTTGGCGGGGCCGTTAAAAATGTAATTGCCATTGCTGCGGGATTTGTTGACGGCATGAGACTTGGGTTTAATACAAGGGCTGCAGTGATAACAAGGGGGCTTGTCGAGATCAGACGTCTCGGGCTTAAGCTTGGGGCTAATCCCCATACGTTTTCCGGGCTTTCCGGAGTGGGAGATCTTATTCTGACCTGCACTGGAAATTTGAGCCGGAATTATACAGTGGGCAGGATGCTTGGAGAAGGGGTGTCCCTTAAGGAAATATTGGAAAACAGACTGACTGTTGCCGAGGGAGTGAAAAATACAAAATCTGTATATAAGCTTGCAAAAAAATTAAACATAGAACTTCCCATAATAAATGAGGTGTACAAAGCTTTGTATGAAAATACCACGCCAGAGGATGCAGTAAAAAGACTTATGACAAGAAAACTTGGACATGAAACAGGGGAACTTGAAATATGCCCATAAAGAACCTGAATGGAATACCAAATAGTGCACAAATTTCATGTTTCAGCCTGCAGTTCTGTTACTGAAGCTGTGACATACAATAAGAAAAAATTTAAGGAGAAAAAACATGTTGACAATAGAAAACACAGTGCTGTTGCTCATAGACGTTCAGGGAAAGCTCGCACAGATCATGTATGAAAGCGATAAACTGTTTGCAGACCTTGAAATTATGTTAAAGGCAATGAAAATTCTTGGTGTACCTGTGATATGGATGGAACAGGTGCCTGAAAGTTTAGGCTCCACCAATGATCGGCTTGCAGCACTTTTGCCGGATTTAAAACCAATAGCAAAAAACACATTCAGCTGCTGTTCAAACCAGGAGTTCATGGACAGGTTTGATTCACTTGGAAGAAGCAAAGTGCTGCTCACTGGCATAGAAACCCACATATGCGTTTATCAGACAGGAATGGATCTGATTAGGGCCGGGTACGACGTGCAGGCAGTGGCGGATTGCGTTTCATCAAGAACAAAAGAAAACAAAGGAATAGGACTTGACAGGATCAGGCAGGCCGGTGGATTTGTTACAAGTAATGAAATGGTGTTTTTTGAATTGATGAAAGCTGCCAAGGGCGATGCTTTTAAACAGATAGTGAAATTGATAAAATAAGAGGAAGCTTGCGTATATAGTATTATATATAAATATATTATGGCGGCTTCTTTTCTCCGTCCATAATACGTGAATTTTACCTCAGATACCCTCTTAAGTGAGTTCTAAGCAGCGAGATTAAAGGTTGCTCCTTTTTGTACAGGTTCATTGCCTGCATTCTCATATGCTTTGGCTGCAGATTTGGGGTTCTGGAAGGATTGAAACTGCTGCTGTCTTGTCTCAGCCCTCTGCTTTGCCTGCATGATCATAAGTTCTGAAAGCGCTTTGGCTGCAACAAATGAGCTCTCTGCTGCAACTTTTTTGTCCTGGGGTGATGGATCGGTCGGGGCAAGCGCTGCCTGCTCTACTTTATGCATTTTTGCAATTGTGGCTTCAGGGTCGCCAGGAACAGGGGATGTATCTATGCTTACATCTCCTGCAACTGCATAGTTGTTTCCGTCAGGTCCTTTTTCGTATTGATAGTGAGCTCCGGATGTAATATATTGGCCGCCTGCTGCAATATGGGCCATTTCATGTCGTCTTACCTTTGTATCCCTTGCCTTAAGGGATTCTAATATCCTCAGCTCTTTTTCAGTAAGGCCGGCAGTTTTTGATGACCCGCTAACTGCAGTTTTACCCTTTTCTTTTGTATTATTTTTATTTTCAGAATTTGTTTTGTCAGAAGATTTTATACCGTTATCATCTTTATGAAAATCACCTTTGCTTTTAGAATCTCCTTTAATGACCTGCATGTTGGAAGTCTCATTATCTTTTTTTTGTGATGATATACCCTGGTATCCATAGACAGAGAAAGGATTCTGAAAATTTTGCGATATAAAGGGTCTTGTTATGGTGACAGCCATGATTGCAACCTACTGGTCTTCAAGTGATATTTACCTTACAGCATGGACAAGCTGGAACTGAAAATAATTTCTAATATGACGGCCATGAGGCCGATCTGAATTTGTCCAGCCACCTCAAGGAATCAAGGATTCTGACAAAAAATGGGCCGAAGGCGTGAAGCCAATAAACGTAATAATTTACGCTCCATTTCATATAGAATAAAATTAAGTATAGTAAATTGCAAGGAAAATTTTTTGTTGAATTGACAACTTTATTGTTTTTGTGAGAAGCTTGAATAATAGTCATGTTCTGTTTTAAACTTAAGAATAACATTGACTCAAAGCGTAGTAAACCGGAAAAGATTTAAAAAAATTAAAGGTTGTATGCATTAAGAAAAATCATGATAAAAAAAATTATTTCAGGAGGGCAGACAGGGGCTGACAGAGCAGCCCTTGATACTGCCATTAAATTCAATATCAACCATGGCGGATGGATTCCGGAGGGCAGGAAAACCGAGGATGGTCCTCTTTCACAAAGATATAGGATGGATGAAATGCCAACGGACTCCTATCCAAAACGAACAAAGCAGAATATAATGGATTCCCATGGAACAATAATAATATCAAGGGGAACCCTTACAGGAGGGTCTCTATTAACACAGCAGCTTGCATCAAAGCTGAAAAAACCATGCTGCCATATAGACCTTTTTGAACTTGATGAATTTGGAGCTGCAATTGTGATAAGTTCATTTATAGCTGATTATGATATTGAGATAATCAATGTTGCAGGGCCAAGGGCTGGGAAAGACCCGTTTATTTACAATTCAGTTAAAACGGTTCTTGAGACTGTTATTTACATGATGATTCTTGAGACGGAACCGGATGACCTTAAGTTCAATGATTTTCTTTTAATGGAAAGGAAAACGCCCAAACCTTTAAAAACACTGGATGAGGCTGTTGCTTTTTTTGCAGAAGGCATGCATTTAAGGACAAAATTCTGCATTGCAAATTCTGACGGCAGAGATATTGCTTCCCTATATTTTGCCATGGCAGATTTTATCAAGGTAAAATCAGGTCTTGATGCAGGAAATAAACAACTTTTGAATTCCTGTGCCGAAAATCTTGGCTGTGATTCCATTGATATTGATGATGCAGTTATGGTTATATTAAAGGAACTTAAGGCCTTTCTTGAGAAAGATCATGTTTTAAGGATTGTTAAATGATACCAATCAGAGATACCCTTTACTCAAAAAATTTGCCTGTTACCACCTGGCTGATCATTGGTATCAATATAATGGTGTTTCTGCTTCAGCCATCAATCGGGCATGGTGAAAGGCAGTTTGTGTATGTATACGGACTTGTGCCTGCAAAATACACGGTACAGCAATTTTCAGCCTGGTTTCCCTTAAGTAACAAGCTTTTTTCATTGATTTCATATATGTTTCTCCATGGCGGCTTCTGGCATATTTTAGGTAATATGTGGTTTTTATATATTTTCGGGGATAATGTTGAGGATTATTTCGGGTCATTGAGGTTTTTGGGCTTTTATCTTTTATGCGGTATTGCCGCTGCTTTGTTTCATATTTTATTGAACCCTGTATCAAGAGTGCCGACAATAGGAGCAAGCGGAGCCATAGCAGGTGTTATGGGCGCTTATTTCATACTGCATCCAAGGGCAAAAATTCTCACTTTGATTCCCATTATTATTATTCCGTTTTTTTTTGAAATTCCGGCCTTTATATTTCTTGGATTCTGGTTTGTCATTCAGTTTTTTAATGCAGCAGGCACAAGTGGCGGGGCAGCAGGTTCCGGTATTGCCTGGTGGGCACATGTGGGCGGTTTTATTTCAGGTATGGTGATGGTGAAGCTAAGCCGTAAAGTTCCGGAAACCGGTGCCGGTACAATGCTGAAAACATTTACTGCCAAGAAAAAAACCCCGAAACTTCAGCTTATTCATTCAAGATCAATTGATGATTCAGATGACCTGTATGGCGAAATTGAAATTTCATCCATTGAAGCTTTAACCGGGACAAAAAAAATTGTTAATATGCCATGGGGATTTTATAAAAATTTATACAGGGTGAATGTCCCTGCAGGAGTGAATAACGGCACAAGGCTGCGCCTTGCAGGCATGGGTAAAGCAAGGGGAAATGGTGTAAGGGGCGATATCTATCTTAAGGTGAAGATAAAAAATGCCATTTAAAAGTCTAATTAAATATTTTTTCTTTGCAGCAGTTTTTGTTTTTATGCTTATCCTTGTTCTGATTCCCCATGTCCTGCCCCCTGTTCTTGATAAGATAATTTCAGACAGGGTAATCCTGAAAACAGGGTTGAAAGATTTTCATATTCATGTTCGCAGTATGGGGCTTTCTGGCATTGATATCGGTAAAATCAAAATTGGAAAAACAGCTGATATTGATTCTGTTTATTTGGATTATAACGTAAGCTCTCTTTTAAGAAAGACAATAAATCAAATTAATATCTCAGGGCTTGTCATAAGGGCAGAATTAAAAGGTTCCAATATTGAGTTTCCTGATTTGGATATCACCCGCCTGCTTTTTCCGAAAAAAACCGATTCCATAAATTCCCGTGATGCCATGAATCCTCATGGTTCGAAAGATTTACATGATAAAGGCTTACATGATAAAGGCTTAAATGTTAATCACAGCAGTGATGGAAAAAAAGATACTTATTTTACATCTGCCCCTGCTGCCCCTAATCCCACTGCCGGTGCACCTGTTCCCCCTGCCGCTGCAATTGCAGCCCTTCCTGGAAAAATTTCAATCACAAATTCTTCTTT
>CAZLBE010000164.1:0-5522 GCA_964557635.1 uncultured Desulfobacterales bacterium | reverse complement strand
GCCTTGTTTCTCTTTTTAACGATTATCAGAAGGTTATAGAAGATATTAAAGATTCAAAAGATCTTTTAAAGGACAATGATCCCGATATCAGGGGTATGGCAAAAGATGAAATTAATACACTTTCAGCCCGTAAAAATGAACTTGAATCCCAGCTTAAACTGCAGCTCATGCCAAAGGATTCAAGGGATGATAAAAATGTAATTCTTGAAATAAGGGCAGGGACCGGCGGGGAGGAAGCAGGCCTTTTTGCCGGTGATCTTTTCAGAATGTACTCAAGATACGCTGAAAATAAGGGCTGGAAAATTGATATCATTGAAAGTAACCCCTCAAGTTCAGGTGGATTCAAGGAAATTATATGCATGGTCCACGGAAAAGGTGCATTCAGCAGCCTTAAATTTGAAAGCGGCACCCATCGTGTACAGAGAGTACCTGAGACAGAGGCCCAGGGAAGGATTCACACTTCCGCAGTGACCGTTGCAGTCCTGCCGGAGGCAAAAGATGTTGAACTTGAATTGAATCCAAACGAAATTAAAGTGGATGTATTCAGGTCCTCTGGACCCGGCGGCCAATCCGTTAACACAACGGATTCTGCGGTACGCCTCACGCATCTTCCAACGGGTATCATTGCAACCTGCCAGGATGAAAAATCCCAGATAAAAAACAAAATCCAAGCCATGAAAGTGCTTAAAGCACGTATTTATGATGCCATGGTTAAAAAGCAGGAGGCTGAAAGATCTGCCCAGCGAAAAGATCAGGTTGGAACAGGAGACAGAAGCGGCAGGATCAGAACCTATAATTTTCCCCAGGGCAGAATGACGGATCACAGGATAGGGCTGACTCTATACAAATTGGACAGCATTATGGACGGTGAAATACAGCCCATTATTGACGAACTGCAAACCTATTATCAGGCCCAGGCTTTAAAAGAGTCTAAATAAACCTTATCCCATGCCATCTGATGCATTAGATACCAGCTCTCCACCGTGGACAATCCTGAAAGTGCTTAACTGGACAGAATCTTATTTTAAATCGTTTAAAATTGACAGTCCGAGACTTGCAGCAGAAATACTTCTCTGTCACTGCCTTAATATAAAAAGGCTTGACCTTTACCTTCAATACGACCGCCCTTTAAATAAAAAAGAACTTGCTTCCTACAGAGCACTTATTTCAAAAAGAGCGCAAAGGGAGCCTGTAGCATATATTACAGGGAAAAAAGGGTTCTGGGAATCTGAATTTTCCGTAAATCCTTTTGTTTTAATTCCACGACCTGACACTGAGGTTCTTGTTGAGACATGCCTTGAAATATTAAATAACCTACATGAGGCGGATGTGGCGACCCAGAGACAGCCTGTCAACAAATCCAAAAACGCTTATTTCAAAGAGGCTGTACAAAAATTCCATCAAAAAACAAAAGACAAAACACTTAAAATTCTTGAGCTTGGCTCAGGATCCGGCGCTGTTATCATATCCCTTGCAAAAGCCTTTTCTTCCAATTCTTATTTTGCCATTGATATTTCACCTGCAGCAGCAGAGGCAACAGCCTGTAATGCCCTTAATATTCTTAAAGAATCTAAACTTTCTATTATTGCAGGTTCCTGGTTTTCCCCTTTGAAATGCGGCGTAATTTTCGACCTCATTGTATCAAATCCTCCCTATATTCCCTCAAAAGAAATTGATACCCTTGAACCTGAAATAAAAAAATATGAGCCCCGGCTTGCACTTGACGGTGGAGAAGACGGCCTTGGTTCCATCAGAAAAATTATTGCCAATGCATGGAAATTTCTTAATCCCGGTGGATTTCTGCTTCTCGAAACAGGATGTAACCAGAAAAGAAAAGTCGAAAAAATTGCAGAAAATTATGCCTCATATGATTTTGTGCAATACATAAAAGATTACTCAGGACATGACAGGATTGCAGTGATGAAGAAGAAAAATTGCATTAAAAAAGAGATTGCCAAAAAAAACAGTCTCTGATATATATTACAAGTTTTGCAGTACATGAAAGTTTTTATAATCACTCACATTCCCTGACCCGTTGTCAGGGTGCTTATTTTACCGGAACAGCCGGAAAAAAGTCTGCATCGGGGATGACGGGAATGGTGGAAAAACCATTTAAGTAATTATGGAGAAAAGTATGGCTTACGTTACAATCAGGGAACTCCTTGAAGCAGGAGTTCATTTCGGACATCAGACAAGGCGCTGGAATCCAAAAATGAAACGGTATATTTTTGGTGCAAGAAACGGTATTTATATTATTGACCTCCAGCAGACAGTTAAAATGTTTAGAACGGCATATGACTTTATAGTCAAAACAGCGGCAAAGGGAGAAAGTGTCCTGTTCGTCGGCACAAAAAAACAGGCCAGTGAATCGATTTATGAGGAAGCAAACCGCGCTGAAGAGTATTATGTTCAGAACAGATGGCTTGGCGGGATGCTTACAAATTTCCAAACAATTAAAAAAACAATTGACCGCTTTGACCACCTTACCACAATTGAAAATGACGGAACAATAGAAAATTATCCCAAAAAAGAACGCCTTAAAATGGCAAAAGAAAAAGTCAAGCTTGAATCTGACATAGGCGGAATCAGCAAAATGAAATCTCTGCCCGGTGCAATTTTCGTAATAGATCCAAAAAACGAAGCAATTGCCGTGCGTGAGGGAAAAAGACTTGGTATACCAATTGTAGCCGTTGTTGATACAAACTGCGACCCTGATGACATAGATTATGTAATTCCGGGAAATGATGATGCAATAAGATCCATCCGCCTTTTTGCATCAAAAGTTGCAGATGCCTGTATTGAAGGCAGAGAAATGTTTGAAGAAAAACAGCAGGCAGGGTCCGATAAAAGCGAAATCGATGAAAAAGCAGAAAAACAACCGGCTGCTGCAGCACCGGCAGGTGTTGAACGAACTATTGTTTCCGATGGCTCAGATGGCCCTGTAATTGAAAAAATCAGAAGAAAAACAGTTTCAGTTGACCCGGAAACTAACGCAATATAACCCCCATGAGGCGTAGCTTGATTGGCCCGGATTTGCCTCAAAGAATCAAAGATTCTGATAAAAAATTAAATAAATGTAATAAGTTACATTCTATTTTTATATGAAAGGAGTATGATAAATGGCTGAAATAACAGCATCAATGGTAAAAGAACTTCGAGGCCGTACAGGCTCAGGAATTATGGACTGCAAAAGAGCATTGGCCGATACAGATGGAGATATGGAAAAAGCCCTTGTTTTTTTAAGGAAAAAAGGACTTGCAAAAGCTCAAAAAAGAGCTGGAAGGACAACTTCAGAGGGAATTATCTATTCCTATATTCACACCGGCGGCAAACTCGGTGTACTTGTTGAAGTAAACTGCGAATCTGATTTTGTTGCAAAAACAGATGATTTCTTAGAGTTTACAAAAAATATTGCAATGCATATTGCTGCTACAAACCCTGCAGGTCTCAACCCCGAGGATATCCCTGAAGAAGTTGTTAATAAAGAAAGGGAAATTTATCGTGCACTTGCCATTGAACAGGGTAAACCTGAAAACATATTAGATAAAATAGTGGAAGGTAAGGTGCAGAAATTTTTTAAGGATTCATGTCTGTTAAGCCAGGCATATATCAGGGATCCTAAAAAAACCATTGCTGATATAACAGCCGAGGCAATTGCTAAAATTGGTGAAAATATCCAGATCAAAAGATTTGTACGCTTTCAGTTAGGAGAATAGACCTTTGGATAACAGCGGAAGACCTGAATTTAAACGCATAATGATTAAGCTCAGCGGTGAAGCCCTTATGGGTGACCAGGGTTTTGGAATAGAACCTGAAATGATCAAATATGTTGCTGCAGAAGTTGCCGCAGTTCATGAAATGGGTGTTCAGGTCTCCGTTGTTGTTGGAGGTGGTAATATATTCAGAGGAATTGCAGGCAGTTCTGCAGGAATGGACAGAGCTGCAGCGGACAATATGGGGATGCTTGCCACGGTTATTAACAGTCTTGCCCTTTCCGATGCCATGGAAAAAAAAGGAATTGCAACAAGGGTTCAGTCTGCAATTTCAATGAATGAAATTGCAGAGCCTTTTATACGAAGAAAAGCGGAAAGACATCTTGAAAAAGGCAGGGCAGTTATTTTTGCCGCAGGCACTGGAAACCCTTACTTTACAACTGATACGGCTGCAGTTCTCAGGGCAAAGGAAATTCATGCTGAAATTCTTTTTAAGGCAACCCAGGTTGACGGTGTCTATGACATGGACCCTGCTGTGCACAAAGAAGCTGCTTTTATTAAAAGGATTTCATATATGGAAGTTCTTGAA
Source organism: uncultured Desulfobacterales bacterium (assembly GCA_964557635.1). Taxonomy (GTDB): domain Bacteria; phylum Desulfobacterota; class Desulfobacteria; order Desulfobacterales; family Desulfobacteraceae; genus WGCX01. The sequence goes on along the minus strand of CAZLBE010000164.1, from coordinate 1,220 downwards.
CAGCAGCTTCACGTCATGGACATGACGGCAATTTCCCTTGCTATGGATAATAATCTCCCGCTTCACGTGTTTAATCTCCACACAAAGGGAAATATCGCACGAGCTGTCTGTGGAGAGGCAATAGGTACAAGAATTTATAATAATTAAGGTGATTCTTATGATAGATACAATTTACCAGGAAACAAAGAACAGAATGGATAAATCTGTTCAGGCCCTTGAAAAGGAAATGAGCAGAGTGCGTACCGGCAGAGCTTCTCTTTCAGTACTTGACCCGGTAAAAGTTGATTACTATGGAACTTTAACTCCTTTAAACCAAATGGCTTCCATAGCCGTTCCCGAGAGCAGGCTTATCACTGTGCAGCCTTGGGATGTCAGTGCAATCAAAGAGGTTGAAAAAGGTATTCTCAAGGCAAATATAGGTCTCACCCCGGCAAGTGACGGGAAAATTATAAGGATAACCATACCCCCGCTTACCGAAGAAAGAAGAAAAGAAATAGCAAAACAGGTTCACAAGTCATGCGAAGATTATAAAGTTGCCTTAAGAAATATCAGAAGAGACTCCAATAATGAACTTAAATCCCTTCAAAAGGATGGAGACATTTCCGAAGATGATAGTTTTAAGGCCCAGAAACAGGTCCAGGACATTACCGATGAATATATAAAAAAGATAGATGCAATCTTTGCTGCAAAGGAGAAGGAAATCCTTGAAATCTGACCCTGTGTGTAGACAATTTGCTTTGGATTCCGGCCTTGATCCTGATAAGGTGCCTGTTCATGTTGCAATTATTATGGATGGCAATGGCAGATGGGCAAAAAAAAAGTTGATGAACCGTGTAAAAGGACATGAAAGAGGCAGTGAAACTGTCAGAGCCATTGTAACTTTATCAAGAAAAATTGGAATAGAAATCCTCACTCTTTACGCTTTTTCAACGGAAAACTGGGCAAGGCCGAAAATTGAAGTCTCGGCATTGATGAATCTGTTAAAAAAATTCCTTGTTTCAGAGCGGGATACACTTGAAAAAAATGAAATTTCCCTTAATATAATAGGCCAGAAAAGCAGACTGCCTGAAGATGTTATTAAAGAACTTGACATAACAATGGAGCAGACTAAAAACAATGAAAAAATGGTTTTAAATCTTGCTCTAAGCTATGGCGGAAAAGAAGAGATCACAAGGGCTGCAAAACAGATAGCGAAAAAGGTTGCAGAAAAGATTATCGAC
>CAZLBE010000163.1:0-5551 GCA_964557635.1 uncultured Desulfobacterales bacterium | reverse complement strand
GACATTATTCCAGATACTTACAGGGCTGAATCCGTTGCAGAAGCTTTTGCAGAAGTTCCCCTTGAAAATAAAAAAATTCTTCTTCCACGGGCAAAGAGAGCAAGATCTGTTCTACCCGACGAACTTAAAAAAATGGGGGCCGATGTTTCCGAGGTCATTGCCTATGAAACTATTCCTGATGATATGGATATAAATCAATTCACTGAGATTTTAAAGGAAAAGCAAGTGGACATGGTTACATTTACCAGCTCATCAACCGTGGAAAATTTTAAAAAACTTATTCCTCAAGATAAATTTAAAGAAATTATTTCAACTGCATGTACAGCCTGTATAGGGCCTGTTACTGCAGAAACCGCATCAAATCATGGAATACAGCCTGATATAATTGCATCGGACTATACAATCCCGGGTCTTGTATCTTCCATTCTTGATTATTTTAAAGGATAGAAAACCTTATGACTTTTTTACCTTCTGATCGCACCATGAAAAATCTTATGGACACCCCTTTTAGGAATGACCCGCGCAAAATTAATTACCTGCGCATATCCGTAACTGACAGGTGTAACCTTGCCTGCATGTATTGTGTTCCAGTAGGATCAATTCCCCTATTGTCACATAAGGATATTGCAAGCTATGAGGAAATAATGAAAATTACAAAAATCGCAGTTGAACTTGGCATTACAAAGGTCAGGCTTACCGGCGGAGAACCCCTTGTCAGAAAAGGTTTACCTGCTTTTTTAAAAAAACTTTCAAACATTGATGAAATAAAGGATATTGCCATAACAACAAATGGAGTACTGCTTGAAAAATATCTTGATGATCTTATGGATTCAGGACTTACAAGGCTTAATATAAGCCTTGATACACTGAAACCTGAAAAATTTAAATTTATTACAGGAAAAGACCGGTTTAATGATGTGTGGAATGGTATCATCGCTGCGTATAAAAAGGGCATTAACCCCATTAAGCTTAACACTGTAAGTTTAAGAGGGGTAAATGATAATGAAATCGAGGATCTTGCCGCGATTACAATGGAATACCCTTTTCATGTTAGATTTATTGAATACATGCCCATGGGAAATTCTGCCGTTGATATAAGCCAGCAGATACTTATACCTGAAATTCGCAAAAGAATTGAATCAAAATTCGGGTCACTTGCACCAGTAAAACGTGGTATATTCGACGGCCCTGCAAAAAGATTTAAAATAAAGGAAGGCATTGGCGAAATAGGATTTATATCTCCTGTAAGTTGCAATTTCTGTAATGAATGCAACAGACTCAGGCTCACATCCACAGGGATGCTGCGCCCCTGCCTTTTAAATAAATACGAAAAAGATATTTTAAAGCCTTTGAGAAACGGTGCATCAGATGTAAAATTAAAGGAAATTATCAGGGAAGTTATAGTCAACAAGCCTTTATCCCACCACCTTGAACAAAATTCAACAGCCCATGTGGCATCACAGATGTCAAAAATAGGTGGATAAAGACTTAGGCACTCTAATACAGGTTAAAACAATTGCCAATGCAGATTCCCCCATCAATAATGCAGATACTGAGACAGAACGATGAATCTGCCAGAAAATTCATTGAAATAGAAAACAGTATCCTTTCCATCCTCAATTTCAAGGATTTTTTTGAAAATCTGCTCACAACCATAGGCACAACTTTTCATGTACCCCATGTATGGATTTCCATTATTGAAGAAAGCTCCATATACAGGCAGGTTAAATCCATGCAGGATTCAGATCTGCTCAAATCAAGGACAGGTTTTATTTCATCTGATAATTTTCACGCCATTACTGATAGTGTTGTTTCAAAATCAATATTAGCCAACAGAAAAATACACCGCTTTAAACAACTGTACCCTTCAGACGTCAGGTTTGATATTGGATCCATTGCTGTAACCCCGATTACCATGGATGGTGAAATTGTGGGAAGCTTGAACCAGGGAGATATGAACATACACAGATTTACGCCTGGAATAGATACAGAACTATTAGACCGCCTTGGAGTCAAGATTTCCCTGTGCCTTTCCAATGTTACTGCCCATGAACAACTAAAATATATGGCGTTTCATGATCCTTTAACCGGCCTTTTAAACAGAAGAATCATGGAAAAAATTCTTAAAAGGGAGTTTCAGCGTTCCAAACGTTATCTTACTGATCTGTCCGTCATTTTCTTTGATCTTGATGATTTTAAATCCATTAATGACACCTTTGGTCATGATCAGGGAGATGCTGCCCTTGTTCATACTGCAGACACTTTTCTGACAATGAGACGCAGCACAGACAGCGTATCAAGATTTGCCGGAGATGAATTTGTAGTTATACTCCCTTCAACTAATTTTGTTAATGCAAAGCAGTATATTTTAAGAGTGCAAGATTACCTGAAAAAACACCCAGTCATAACAGACAATGAACAATTTTATATAAAACTTTCAGCTGGTACTGCCTCTGCTCTTGAAAAGGAAGTTAATTCATCAGATGATCTTCTGAAAAAAGCTGATCAAAGGCTTTATGATGCAAAAAATGATGCAAAAAATAAAAAGTCCTGAGTACTGTTTATGGTACTCAGGACCAAAAAATTTCAACCTGATAAGCCGAAAAACTCCGATGAATAAATCAGGATAAATCCGGGGCTTCAGTAATCAGTTCAATCATTGTCATAGGAGCAGCATCACCGGCTCTTAAGCCTAATTTAATTATTCTGGTATATCCACCCTGCCTGTTTCCAAATTTTTCTGCAACATCATTAAAAAGCTGATGTACAACATTTTTTTCCCTGATGACAGACATGGCCTGACGCCTGGCATGCAGATCTCCTCTTTTTGCAAGGGTGATCATTTTATCGGCAAGTTTTCTAAGCTCCTTTGCCTTTGCCTCAGTCGTTTTAATTCTGGTATACTTAAACAGAGAAGTTACCATATTCCTAAACATCGCTTTTCTGTGGCTTGAGGTACGATTCAGTTTAACGCCTGATTTTCTATGTCTCATTGGAAATCATTCTCCTTCCTTATCTATATCCTCCTCAGGAGGTTCAAATCCTTCAATGTCCATACCCAGAGATAAATCCATGCTGGTAAGCACCTCTTTAATTTCATTCAAGGATTTTCTGCCGAAATTTTTAGTTTTCAGCATCTCATTGTCAGTTTTTTGAACAAGCTGGTATATCTTGAGAATATTTGCATTCTTAAGACAATTGGCACTTCTCACAGAAAGCTCTAATTCATCCACGCTCCGGTAGAGATTATCATTAAACCGCCTGTCCATCCCCTCAATATCACCCTCATCCAACTCAGGCTCAATATCTTCATCAAAACTGATAAAAGGAGTCATCTGCTCCTTTAATATTTTAGCAGCATAGGCCACTGAGTCCTCAGGGCTAACACTGCCGTCTGTCCACACTTCCATTGTAAGTTTATCATAATCGGTCTTCTGACCTATCCTTGAAGTACCAACAACATACTTAACCCGTCTTATGGGTGAAAATACACTGTCAACAGGGATAGTTCCCGCAGGTGCCTCTTCATCCTTGTTGGCATCTGCAAGGGCATAGCCTTTACCGATCTTAACCAGCATAGTAACATTCAAGACACCGCCCTTTGAAATACTTGCAATATGCTGACCCGGGTTTAGTACTTCAATAATACCGCCGTCGGTGCAGACAATATCTGCCCCTGTAACCTCTTTTTCACCTTTTACATTGATAATCAAAATTTTATCTTCAGGGTCCTCAACTTTAAAATTAAGTTCCTTTAGATTCATTATGATCTCAGAAACGTCCTCTCGAACTTCCGGTATTGTACTGTAAGCATGAAGGGCATCTTCAAATTTAACAGAAACAATAGCAGCTCCATAAAGAGAGGATAATATAGTCCGTCTTAAAGAATTACCAATTGTTATACCAAAACCCCTTGCCAGTGGTTCACACACAAATTTACCGTATGCTGAGGTTGTGGTAACTGCAACATTTTCCGGCTTGATCATTTCGCGCCAGTTCATATATACAAGTTCATCTGATGACATTGCTTATCTCCTGATATAAATTCCTTAGGGAGAACAAACTGCATGCAGTTCATCTATTTTGAATAGAGCTCTACTATCAGCTGTTCCTGTATCGGCAGGGTAACATCCTCACGTGCAGGAATAGATTTTACTACTCCTTTAAAACCTTCTTTATCAAGTTCAAGCCATTGAGGGACGCCCCGTCTGACAATGGTATCCAATGAATCTGTAATGGCCTGGATATTTCTGCTTTTTCCCCTTACCTCAACAACATCACCGCTTTTGATAACATAAGAAGGAATATTGACTTTCAAACCATTTATAGTAAAATGATTGTGTTTAACAAAATGACGTCCTTGGGATCGGGAACTTGTAAATCCCAGTCTAAAAACGACATTATCAAGACGACTTTCAAGAAGGGACAAAAGGTTGGTACCAGTAATACCTTTTTTACGGTCAGCTCTTTTAAATATGATTCTGAATTGCTTTTCAGAAATTCCATAAATCCTTCTTACCTTTTGTTTCTCCCTAAGCTGAATTCCATAATCTGAATTCTTTGTACGTCTCTGACCATGCTGCCCCGGGGGATACCCTTTTCTGTCGAAACTACATTTATCTGAAAAGCATCTATCACCCTTCAAAAAAAGTTTCATATTTTCGCGTCTGCATTGACGGCAAACAGAACCTCTATAACGTGACAACGTTTTCCTCCTTTGTAAAACTTATAAACAATATTCATCGTATTCACAGTCAGTTAGAAACTTTACAACTGACCGTAAAAATCTTCACAAGAAACGGTAATAACAGATTAAACCCTTCTCCGTTTGGGTGGGCGGCATCCATTATGTGGAACAGGCGTAACATCTTTTATAAATAAAATGTTAAATCCCTGAGCATGTAATGCCCTGAGGGCAGACTCTCTTCCAGCACCAGGTCCCTTAACATAAACGCTGACATTTTTCATGCCATGTTCCATTGCCTTTGTACCGGCATCTTCAGCAGCAAGCTTAGAAGCAAATGGTGTACTTTTTCTGGATCCCTTGAATCCCTGTATTCCGGAACTTGACCAGGCAATTGTATTTCCTGCCTCATCAGTAATGGTCACAATGGTATTATTGAATGTAGATTGGATATGGACAACCCCGGTTGATATATTCTTTTTAACTTTTTTCTTAGCAACACTCTTTTTGGTCTTCTTTGCCATAGTCTAATTTTGCCTCCTGGTTAACCAAATAATTTATCCAGCACATATAGTCTTTCATATAAAATAATTTCACGTTTACTATCAGTGGCCGACGTATAACTAAAGCGAGCTATGCCCGCAAACCAAGTGCCTACCTCAATTTCTTGTTTTTTATTACAGAAATTCAGGGGTAAGGCACTAATACATCTTCATCCTTCTGAGTTTGTGAATAAATAATCTGAAAGCTATACTTGTTTCTTTTTAACAGCCGCTCTTTTAGGTCCTTTTCTTGTCCTTGCATTGGTACTGGTTCTCTGACCATGGCATGGAAGGGATCTTCTGTGGCGGAGTCCTCGATAGCATC
>CAZLBE010000162.1:0-5568 GCA_964557635.1 uncultured Desulfobacterales bacterium | reverse complement strand
TATAACCGCCATGAGGCGGATCTGGACTTGGCCCGGATTTACCTCAAAGAATCAAAGATTCTGACAAAAAACGGGGATATGCTTGAACAATAGGAAACCAAAATGATATTAATTATAGATTTCGGCTCTCAGTTTAATCAGCTCATTGCAAGGCGTGTAAGGGAAAATCAAGTGTTCTGCCAGATTGAACCTGCAGGCTTTGATATAAAAAAAATAAAAAAACTTTCCCCTGCAGGCATTATACTTTCAGGCGGCCCATCCAGTATTTATGAAAAAAACAGCCCTTCAATTGATCCGGCTGTTTTTAATCTTGGAATCCCGATTCTTGGTATCTGCTATGGCATGCAGTTTATGGTGAATGCCATGGGCGGTGATATTGAAAGATCTGCAAAAAGAGAATATGGATTTGCAAATCTTATTATAAAAGATCATGGTCTTTTATTTAGCGGCATGGAAAATCAATTTCAATGCTGGATGAGCCACGGTGATTCCACAAAAAAATTACCAGATGGATTTACTGTCACAGCATCAACTAAAAATACAGAAATGGCTGCCATTGCATGGCCTGAAAAAAAGCTTTTCGGGCTCCAGTTCCACCCTGAAGTTGAGCATACAAAAAATGGAACTGCAATGATTAAAAATTTTCTTTTTAATGTGTGCAAATGCAAAAAAAGCTGGACAATGGATTCCTTTATCAGCACCAATATCGCCGATATAAAAGAGATGGTAAAGGACAAAAAAGTGATCATGGGGCTATCAGGCGGTGTTGACTCCTCTGTGGCAGCAGCCCTGATCCATAAAGCTATTGGAAAAAATCTTTACTGCGTCTTTGTGGATAACGGGCTTTTAAGAAAAAATGAAAGAAAAGAACTTGAAAAAAGCCTTTTAAACCACCTTGATATGAATATAAAATTTGTTGATGCAAAAAATAAATTTTTAAACGCTTTAAAAGATGTTACAGAGCCTGAAAAGAAAAGAAAAATAATTGGAAATCTTTTCATTGAGGTTTTTGAAGCTGAGGCCGGTAAAATAGAAGGGGCTGAATTTTTAGGCCAGGGAACATTATACCCGGATATTATTGAATCAAAATCGGTGTTTGGAGGTCCAAGCTCAATAATTAAATCCCACCACAATGTGGGTGGTCTTCCGGAAAAAATGAATTTAAAACTTATTGAGCCGCTTAAATTTCTCTTTAAGGATGAGGTAAGAAAACTTGGAACTGAAATGGGCTTGAATGAAAGCCTTGTCTGGCGCCAGCCTTTTCCAGGACCTGGCCTTGCCATAAGAATCATGGGAGCTGTTTCAGAACAACACCTTGAAATACTTAAGAATGCTGATGTTTTACTGCTTGATGAGATAAGAAAAGCCGGTCTGTACAGAAAATTATGGCAGTCATTTGCAGTCCTTCTTCCCATCAAAAGCGTGGGAGTGATGGGAGATAAAAGGACTTATGACAATTGTATTGCAATCCGTGCCGTTACAAGTAAAGATGCCATGACTGCTGACTGGGCAAGACTGCCCCACGATCTTCTTGCTGTGATTTCCAATAGAATTATCAATGAAGTGGACGGGGTAAACAGGGTTGTTTTTGATATCACATCAAAACCCCCCGGAACCATTGAATGGGAATAACAGCCATGGGGCTGTCTTTTTATAAGAAATAAAATGTAAACCATTACTTTTTTTGGCTCCGCGCCTTCGGACCATTTTTCGTCAGAATCTTTGATTCTTTGAGGTAAATCCGGGCCAATCCGAATCGGCCTCATGGCGGTTATATGAAACTCTTACCAAACACCGCTAATTATAAGAATTTCTTTATTTGTTGTGAGGCCGTATAATAAATAGTAACCAAATCGGCCTTAAGGTCGTTAAAAAATAAAATAAACCCTGCAGCTTGAAATCACATTAATTTTTGAAGGAGTCATCATTGATTGATCAAAAAAGCAGCAAAAATGATATTGAAGGGGCCATGTATATGGAAGAAATAAATTCCATAAGAATTGAGAAACTTGGCAACAGAATAACGATCTTTTTTATTCTGTTCCCATGTTTCATAGCAATAGCCCTTTTTTTTGCCTATATGAACATTAATGAAAAACTTGCAACAGTCAATATTACAGGAAAAACTCAAGTTAAAACCATATCAGACACCCTTGAATCTAAAATTAATTCCATGATAGTTGACCAGGCAAAGCTTAAGCATTTGCTTGACATAAAACTTCCTGAAATAAAAAAAACATCTGACAGCTTAAATAACGAGATTGCAAAACTTGCATCCCTTAAGGCTGATAGAAATTATGTAAAAAATGAACAGAAAAAAATCATAGAATCAGTTAATATACTTAAAAAAAAATTTAGTGATTTGTCAAAATCAAATACTGCAACACTTGTCAGGATGAATAAAACTGATAAAGAACTTGAAGAAAATATAAAAGAGATCAAGGGTTCCTTCAAAAAAGATATTGCCGGCACGCAGGAATCAATTAAAAAAAATAGTTCAGAGTTGAAAAATTTAAATTCTGCTATTTCAAGCCTAAAAAAAAATATGCTGCTTGTTGAGCAACAGGTAAAAATAATTTCAAAGGAAAAAATAGGAAAAAAAGAATTTAATACAAAAATTAAAGATCTGCAAAAAGAATACAAAAAAAAAGTCAATGATCTCATCTATCTCCGGAAAGCAAAAAATAAAAAGAAAAAAAATATAAAGGGCCAGAAATCCGGAGCCATAAGATCCATTTCTGAAAAAGCTGAATTAAAGCCTGTAACAGGTGCCAAATCCTCGGTTTCAAAGGCAGGGAACAAGGCAAATTTAAAGAATACTGCCGATAAAAATGTTCTTAAAATCCCCAATATCAAGCCGGGAAAAATAATAGAACAGGACCTGTCCCAGTAACCTGCATATTTTTTTGTAAATATTCGGCCAGCACCTCATCTTCGCCCATTTTGGCCTGCTCACATAGCATCAGTATGCTTTTGCAGTCCCAAATAGACGAATATGAGGCACTCTCCAAATATTTACATTATAAGCCGAATATTTACATTTTTTATATGAAATAGCGTAATTTCAAGACGTTATTGGCTACGCGTCTACGACCCATGTTTTGTTGAGAGGCTAATCTGGGCCAATCCAGATCCGCCTCATGGCGGTTTTATGACAATTTCAAAAAAAAATCGCAGTAATGCGTTTACCGAAGAAAGATTGATCAAAAAAGAATTTGATTTTCAGGGCACCTATATGGCTGTAAAATCAATTGACAACGGGATTATGTCCTATCCTGAATCTATTACTGAACATACAGTCAGCGCCCTTGCATATGTCATTGAATCAAAGCGGTTTGAATCCCAGAAACAGTCCTTTTTTCTTTACAGAGAAGCATGTGAAGCTCTTGTACACATCCTGGAGATCACAGGAAAAGATCATCATCCTGCCTGCATGGTAATTCCTCTAATGGAAAAAGTTTTAGGACAAAGTACCAATAACCGCCACAGGGCAGTAGCTGAAGTCCTTGGTGCCCTTCCACTTGAAATACAGGGACCTTCCCATGACATGGATTCCTCCTGGGCTGAAATCGATTTTCATGAACTTACTTCAAAACTTGGCATCACAGATTTAACTAAAATGTACTGGCAGGGAAGAAGTCTTTTAGGAGAATCCATTTTAGAAACAAGTTCAGAAACAAGCTCAGAAACAACTGGTGTAATCAAATTTGTAAGAAAAGATGAAGACCCTTTTGATATCATTATTGAACCAATGTGGATGAGTTTTCTTAAATCTGAATTTTTATCATATGATGTTAAATTCGATATACCTGAACCCTTTAAAAAAAATGAAAAATACCTTCTTAAAATACAAAACATTCCGCACAAAATATTAGCTGAAAACAGTCTTCATCCAGAATATTTTGCAATTGCATATACAGCAACAAAGGAATACTTCAACTACCCCAACGGAAAAACATTTCAGAAAAAAGCGATAAACGCAGAAAAATTAAAAGAAATTTTTATGAATAATGCCTGGCTTCTCGGCAGATTAAGTTCCATGGGAATTGTGCACACTGCACTTATTCCGCTTTTTCACAACAGGGTGCAGCAAAACAGAAGGGATGATGGTGGCATATATCAATGGGAACGGGGCGGGCGCCTTGACCAGTGGTTAGAATCATGCAGATACCCGAATTTTGCTGTATCTGGATTAAGGGATTTTGAACATCTCAAATCCCTTGAAACATCAAAAAAACTGCACCACTATATCGGATCGCATCTTTTAAGTCTTATACTTGTACTGGGAAGCTGCTTCAGGAACATTAACCCCGATGCAAAAGGCTTTGACACCAAGGGAAAACCCGTGGACACAAGAGATCTTTTTGACCGGGATCTTTTTGATGAAATTGTCAATATTATCATAAATAATTATTATCAGGGATTTACAGACAGATGTCTTAAAAACAGGTACTTTAGTTTTCCCGTTGATCTGATCAACAGTCTTATTGATGAAATGGGTGTTGATCATCACATGGAAGAAATCTTAAGGATTGACGATCAGAACAGAATGGACATGGATGAATTTACAGAATTTCTTTTAGCAAGGGGAATGAATACGGATGAAATTGCATCCTGTGAGAAAGGAAAAAAGGATATACGCATATTAACAGGACCGCATCTTGGAGGTTTCAGTCAGAGAATTTCCGTGCCTGAACTTATAGATTTTATATTTTCCTGTGCTGCTCTATGTGTCTCTGGAAGATACATAATGGAAAATAGGTTGAAACAATATAAAAATTAAGGTATATATATGCATATATAATTTTTACCTTAAAAAAAAGGAATAAAAATGTCAAAGCAATATCCTGAATGTCCTCTGTATAATCATGCTACATGTAAAGAACTGCATAATCCAAACCTCTGTGCCATTGTAAGGGATGACAAAACCTGCTACAAAAAACTGCAGAAGCCAAAAAATAAAAACACAAAACAGCAGGCCCAGGCTTAAATTTCAGATATTTTTCTCCTTTACGTATTAAAATACGTGCAATATGCGCAATACACTGTTTGTTTTTTTTTGGGCAGAAGTTCAGGAATAAAGCTAATGCCCATTAAAATACGGGTCATAAATTAACATTCTTTTTGTAACTTTCTTCAAATAATCACGTGTTTCATCCGGTATTCTGGCCTTTAGAAAATCATACACATCTCTTGCCGTCATAGGTTTCAGATTCAATTTATCAATAATTTTTTCCCTTATTTTTGTCGGACCCCAGGTATAACAGCATATTGAAACATATCTGTTTTTTATAGGGCCATTAACGTCCTTTAAAACCTACTTTCCACACCTTATTTCCCAATTTTTTATTATTTTTCCCGCAGGCTCTATACGCTATAGATACGAGCAATCCATAAGCAAAACCAAGCCCAGTACCTCGATGCGTTGTGGTTTTTTGAGAAATACACTGTTGACGATCATAGGATCTTTGAGAAACCCAAAGTTCTGCTCTATTCCGTACTGATTTTTATAGGCCTTTAATATGGCCAGGCTGTCATAGCCTTTGTCCCCGTGTGCGGGAACATTGG
>CAZLBE010000161.1:1438-5570 GCA_964557635.1 uncultured Desulfobacterales bacterium | reverse complement strand
ATTTTAGCATAGTATTAATCTCCATAGTACTCCAGCACTTTTAGTTATTCTGGCAAAAGTGCTAGAATAAAAAGGAGAATCAGTCATGAACTGTGATTGGGCAACAGATAATGGAATTAATGGTTTCCGTTGAGTATGGGGCATAGATTCGGGCATAATGATCACTATGGAAAGCAAAAAGGCTCTCAACTGAAATGTTGAAAGCCTTGATATCACTGGTACCTGGGACGAGAATTGAACTCGTACAGAGATAATCTCCGAGGGATTTTAAGTCCCTTGCGTCTACCAGTTCCGCCACCCAGGCAAAGAAAAGCAAATTTACGAATAGTTACTATATTATATTTTTAAATTTTGCAAGGCTAAATCTCCATTTTTCAAAAGTGTTTTTTACTTATTTTAATTAAAACCATACTTATAATGCAAAATTGATGTATAATGCAGATTGTTTTTTTTGAAAGCTTGTGAAATAACATATGATATTTTCAAAGGGTCATAATATGCGTTTTCTTTTATATAATATACGTTATGCAACAGGGACAGGATTGCATTTTAATCTGCCTTTGCCGTACAGCGGTTATCTTAAAAATACAAACCATAATTTTGAAAAAATAGTTCAATTCGTAAAATCCGTTAACCCTGATATTATAGGGCTTGTTGAGGTTGACTCAGGGTCGTTTCGGTCTGAAAAAAGTAACCAGGCGGAAATCATAGCCCGGGAATTAAAACAGTTTAATGTATATGGATCAAAATATTCTAATAGATCTGTTACACGCAAGGTTCCGGTATTGAGTAAACAGGGCAATGCTGTTTTAACAAATCAAAAAATTATATCGCAGAAATTTCACTATTTCAGCAAGGGTGTTAAACGTCTTGTTATTGAACTTGAACTTGAAGAAATATCAATTTTTCTGGTACATCTGTCCATAAAATTCAAACATCGTCATTATCAGCTTATGGAACTTTACGATATGGTTAAAAATGATAAAAAACCGGTTATTGCTGCAGGAGACTTTAATGTTTTTCAGGGAGATCGTGAGTTGCAGCTGTTTCTTGCAGCTGCCGGGCTTAAAAATGCCAATGTAACAGGAAATCCAACATATCCAAGTCGGGTTCCCCACCGGCAGTTAGATTATATTCTGTACGGTCCGCAAATCAATATTGTCAATTTTCAAATTCCCGACATAAGACTGTCAGATCATTCACCCCTGGTTTGTGATTTTGAGATAAAAAATAATAAAAAAGGATTTTTATAAATGTTTAACGAATTTGCAGATGTACAATATTTTACAAATTTTGTCTGGCCCGGGATTGTATATGTTGTCATAGCTCTTGGTACATTGCTTGCCGCATGGTCAGTGGCACATATCCTTCGAACCTCGCGTATACCTGCAGTTACAATGGGCTGGCTTTTTATAATTATTTCCGTACCTCTGGTTGGTGTTCCCCTTTATTTTACCTTTGGTTTGCGCAAATTAAATTCCAGGATAAATCTAAAATCAAAAATGCATCTACCGGAAATATCCTATTTCCATCGTCATCCTGTTAATTCATTGCTTGTTTCCCTTGGTATTCCATCATCAAGCGAGGGCAATTCTGTTAATTTTCATAAGGATGGAAAAACAGCCTTTGAGGAGCTGATGGCCTTACTTGATAATGCCGTTGAAACCATTGATATAGAGATATATATATTGGGAGATGATCCTGTGGGGCGCGCAGTGTTATCTTTATTAGAGAAAAAGGCGGCAATGGGAGTCAGAGTCCGCCTGTTGCTTGATGGAGTAGGATCATTTATGCTGCCAAAAAATAATTTACGGAAGTTTAAAAAAAACGGCGGACAGGTAGCCTGGTTTCTACCTGTTGTCCACCGTCCACTCCGGGGAAGTGCAAACCTTCGCAATCACAGAAAAATAATAATTGTGGATCAGAGCAGTGTCTGGGCAGGAGGGCGTAATCTTGCCGAAGAATATCTTGGGCCAGACTGCCCTGATTCATGCTGGATCGATATAAGTTTTTGCCAGCAGGGGTCAGCAGTTTCCACGTACCAGGTAATTTTTGAAGCTGACTGGAATTTTGCAACAAATAAAGATGGTGAGCCTGAGGTTAATTTTTCCGCTGTTGAACCTAATGGAAAAAGCTGTATCCAGGTTGTTCCGTCGGGTCCCGACATAGCAGATGACCCTATATATGCAGTTTTGCTCACAGCGTGTTATATGGCAAAAGAAAGTATTAAAATTGTAACGCCTTATTATGTTCCAAATATGGGAATGCAGGAAGCCCTGAGACTGGCAGCTTTAAGGGGTGTTTCAGTTGATATTGTTATGCCTGAAAAATCCAATCATCGCATTGCAGATATTTCACGCAACCGGTATCTGCGTGAACTTGCAGATGATGGCGTGCAAATCTGGTTTATACCGGATCTAATGGTTCATGCAAAGGCTTGTGTCATTGATGATACACTGGCAATGGCAGGATCTGCCAATCTTGATACAAGAAGTCTGTTTCTTAATCTTGAGGTGATGAACTGCTTTTACAGTAAACATGATATTCAATGGCTGAGCAATTGGTTTGATTCTCTTCAAAATCGGGCAATTAGGCATTTCCCGAGATCTGCAGGCCTGTTCAAGGATATGATTGAAGGGCTTGTTCTGCTGATTGGCTATCAATTGTAATATCAAAGCCTGTTCCTTCTACAGATCGGGCAGATATTGCTAAGTGTTTTTTTAAGCTCTGTATCCATTTTTTCAAGGGCAGATGAAATCAGGGGCTCAGGGACAAAAAAACGGCCGCATTCAGGACATTTTGCAAGTGCAATTTTTGTATTGCTCCATGATTTCATGATACGGAATCCATTGACATCCTCATAATCAACTGCCCCTGTAGGGCACACCTCAACGCAGGCTTTGCATCCGAGACATACATCACTTTCCTGTAAATAGGGCGTATTTATGGTGGTTAAATGGCCGCGTCCTGTAAAATAAATGGCAGTGGCATGCATCACTTCCTCGCATATCCTGACACATTGTCCGCACAAAACACATTTGTTGTTTAACGGGTCATCTTTTTTCCTTTGTTTTGGGAAACGGGTTTCAGCAACACCGTATTTTTCAGCCATCTCTTTGATCACTTTGGACTCAGGCGCCTCTGCAAGGTAAAGCTCAAATAAAATTTTCCTGTGTTTTTTTATTTTTTCCGTATTGGTTAAAATCTCAAGTCCCTCATCTGCTTTCAGAGTACAGGACGCTGTAAGGCCTTTTCTGTATGAGCCTCCTGTCACTTCAACCATGCAGAGCCTGCATGCGCCACAGGGCTTGAGTGCCTCATTATGGCACAGTGATGGCACATCAAATCCTTTTTCATTGCAGATGGACAGGACAGATTTTCCTTTTTCCACCTTAAATACATGGTCGTTTATTGAAATTTTTACATGGCTTTTCATGATTTATTTCCCCTTTTTACGGGAATTGATACCGGAACTGGCTTTTCCGGTGTTTCAATGGATTTGCCGGAAAGTTTTATAATGGAATCAAAGGGGCAGATATCAATACATGTACCGCATGCAATGCAGTCTTTTTGATTAATGATATGAATAAAATCTTTTTCACCTGAAATGGCATTTGCAGGGCATTTTTTCCTGCAAAGTGTGCATCCTCTGCATTTATCGGCAATGATAAAATAGGATATCAATGCTGTGCATACCTTTGCCGGACATCTTTTTTCAATGATATGTGCCAGATATTCTTTTTCAAAGTAGTGAATTGTTGTAATGACAGGATTTGGCGCTGTCTGGCCTAAGCCGCATAGAGCTGTCTCCTTAATTGTTTCACTTAATTCTTTGAGAGTATCAATATCCTGTGGATTGCCTTTGCCCTTTGTAATCCGCTTTAAAATGTCATACATCTGCTTGAGGCCTTCTCTGCAGGGCAGGCATTTTCCACAGGATTCTTCAACGGTAAAACTTAAAAAATATTCTGCAGTATCTACCATGCAGGTATCTTCATCCAAAACAACCAGTCCCCCGGATCCCATGATGGAACCTGCCTGTTTCACATGATCATAATCAAGGGGGGTGTCAAACAGGGCATGGGGTATGCAGCCGCCGGATGGTCCGCCTGTCTGGACAGCTTTGATTGTT
>CAZLBE010000161.1:0-1338 GCA_964557635.1 uncultured Desulfobacterales bacterium | reverse complement strand
GCATTATCAATTTTTCCCACAAGGGAAAACACTTTTGTGCCGGAATTGCCCTGTGATCCGAAATTAGCAAACCAGCTGCCTTTCTTTTTTATGATAAGGGGGATATTGCACCATGTTTCCACATTATTAATACTGGTTGGCTTTCCCCACAGACCCTTCTGAGAAGGAAAGGGCGGGCGCGGGCTCGGCCTGCCGATCTCACCCTCCATGGAGGCTATCAGGGCTGTTTCTTCACCGCAGACAAATGCACCTGCACCATTTGCAATATAAATGTCAAAGGAAAAATCGGTGCCTGCTATGTTGTTCCCTAAAAGTCCGTATTCTCTGGCCTGATTAATGGCATTTTCCAGTCGCTTTATTGCCAGAGGGTATTCCGCTCTGATATAGATAAACCCCTCTTTCGCACCCATGGCATATGCTCCGATGATCATCCCTTCAACAATTGCGTGGGGATCGCTTTCCATCTCATTACGGTTCATATATGCCCCCGGATCGCCTTCATCTGCGTTGCAGATAACATATTTGATTTTGTCTGCAGCCTTTGAAGTGTTCTCCCATTTTATGCCAGTAGGAAAACCTGCACCGCCCCTGCCCCTTAAGCCGGATTTTTTTACCTGTTCCATAACTTCAAAAGGAGTCATATCCTTTAAGGTTTTAATAACGGCATCATATCCTCCAACTGCAATATACTCATCAATATCTTCAGGATTTATCAGGCCTGCATTTCTCAATACAAGTTTTGTCTGTACCTTAAAATAATCAAGCTCATTCCACAGCGGTATCCGGTTAAACCCTTTTCCATATATGATTTTATCATTTGTAAGATGATCCCATTCTTCTATTCTGCAAAGGGCTTTTGATTCGTATATCTCATCCTTTAACAATAAATTTGTAATTTTTTCAACATCCTCTTCCTTAACTTTCTGTAAAATAACCAGTGGTTTGTAAGGAATTGTGATATTTATCAGCGGCTCTTTACTGCAGCAGCCAAAACACCCTGTTTTTGTTAAATATATGTCAAGGTTGCGCTCTCTTATAATTTTTTTAAAAGCATTAAATACAGCATCATTTCCTGCTGCAATTCCACAGGTGGCATAACCTGCTGCAATTCTGATTTTATCGGGCTTTATCTTTTTTTTGCCTTTTTCAGCGATTTTTTTTAAATCATCTCTTGAATGGATTTTCATTGAGCCCTCCACCCGTATTCTTTGAGGATTTGAGGCAGTTTTTTTACTATTACATTGCCATAGATTTTATTATTCACCCTTAATACAGGTGCCATGCTGCATGTGCCAAAACATCGCGCAGTGGTTAATGAACATGAGCAGTCCATTTCTG
>CAZLBE010000160.1:0-5574 GCA_964557635.1 uncultured Desulfobacterales bacterium | reverse complement strand
TTCCGATTTTCAAATAATTACTCCATTTTAAAAATTAGCACAAGGGTATAAGCAAATATGGGCCAATATAGATCGGCCTCATGGCCGTTATATGAAAATCTATAACATAAATTTTATCAAAAAACAGGATAAAAAAATGTCTAATATTATTGAAGCAAGTCTTCTTGCAGAGGGAAAAAAATTCGGGATCATCACGGCAAGATTTAATGATTTCATAACTGAAAAACTTGTAAACGGTGCATTGGATGCGCTTAAAAGAAGTGGCTGCGCAGATTCGGATATAACAATTGTAAAAGTACCCGGAGCATTTGAAATTCCACTTGCAGCAAAAAAAATGGCAGGTTCCGGAAAATTTGATGCTCTAATCTGCCTTGGCGCTGTAATAAGAGGTGCCACATCCCATTATGATTATGTCTGTGCAGAGGTTTCAAAGGGTATTGCCGCTGTGAGCCTTGATTTCGGGCTTCCCGTATTATTTGGAATACTTACAACAGATTCCATAGAACAGGCAATTGAAAGAGCTGGAACAAAGGCCGGAAACAAAGGGTTTGATTCGGCACTTGCAGCCGTTGAAATGGCTAATCTCATGGAAACACTCAATAATAACAAGGTTTAATCCAAAAATGGCTAACCGCAGACTTTCACGTGAGCTTGCACTTCAGGCCCTTTTTTATTTTGACAAGGATAAGGAGATAGAAGACTCTGAACAACTTGTCGAGTCTTTTAAAGAAAACTTTGGAGAAAATATAAAACTCTCGGATGAATCTTTCTTTACTGAACTGGTTCATGGTGTTATTAAATCCAAACCTGAAATTGACCTTATTTTACAGACATGCTCAAAAAACTGGAAAATTTCAAGGATGCCCGGTGTTGACAGGACAATAATGCGTATAGCAATATTTGAACTTATACATTGTTCCGATATTCCTTCCGTTGTTTCCATAAATGAAGCTGTGGAAATAGCGAAAAAATTTGGAACAGCAAAATCCGCCAGTTTTATCAACGGTGTACTTGACTGCATTCGTGTTGCTCAAAAATTATAATATATTAACACACCATGAAATATCCGCATCTGTATTTTTTTATGAAGCCTCATGAGAGTCTTCAGATCTGCCCCATGGCCATTATAAAATGCAATTAACAATATTAAGGAGGCTGTTTTGATTATAAGACAACTTGAAGTTGGTCCCATAATGGCAAACTGCTATATATTAGGCTGCGAAGAGACAAAGCAGGCTGTGGTTATTGATCCTGGTGATGAGGCTGACAGAATTCTTACAACCCTTGCCGAATTAAAACTTACGGTTAAATATATCATAAATACCCATGGTCACTTTGATCATGTTGGTGCGAATAAAAGAATGAAAGAGGTAACAAAGGCACCCCTCATGATCCATCCCGATGATGAACCAATGTTATCCGAGTTATCCTCTGCTGCTTCAGCCTTTGGACTGTCATCTGAGAATTCTCCCAAGGCCGATAAATACCTTAATGACGGGGATGAAATTACATTTGGAAAAATAACTCTTAAAGTAATTCACACCCCGGGTCATTCAAAGGGAGGAATTTGCCTTTACACTGATGGTGCTGTTTTTGTGGGAGATACTCTTTTTAAGGGTTCTATTGGAAGAACCGATCTGCCTGGTGGCAATTATAACACGTTAATTTCAAGTATTAAAAATAAACTACTTGCCCTTGATGGAAACACAATTGTTTATCCGGGACATGGACCAGCAACAACAATAGAAATTGAAAAAAGGACAAATCCCTTTCTGCAATAGAATAACGGCCATGAGGCCGATCTTGATTGGCCCAGCCGCTTCTCAACAAATTGAGAAATAAGGCACTAATGAATTTTATAGATAATCTGCCCTGTATTGAACGAATTTACAGAGAAAAAATTGATCTTGATCAGCCCTTTGAACTGATCGCTTCAAAATTTGCTGACATGCCGGGCACCATAGTCCTTTTAAGCGGCACTGACCTTGACTGTGCAAGGTACAATATACTTGCCGTAAAGCCATGGCTGACACTTACAGGAAAAAATAAAAATCTTATTATAAAATGTGCAGATAAAAAAATAACACTTAACAAAGATCCGTTTGACGTTGTAGAAGCATTAATTAACCATTTTGATATTTCAGATGATCCACTTGTTAAAGATCAATCTGTTCCTGTAAATGCAGGGTTGTTCGGCTATCTTGCCTATGACCTTAAAAACAGCATTGAAAAACTTCC
This sequence comes from uncultured Desulfobacterales bacterium, assembly GCA_964557635.1. Lineage (GTDB taxonomy): Bacteria > Desulfobacterota > Desulfobacteria > Desulfobacterales > Desulfobacteraceae > WGCX01. Next base: position 3,336 of record CAZLBE010000160.1, on the reverse strand, counting down.
AAAAACATGTATTGATCAGGGTCTTCCGGATATTGTTCTTTTTGCTCCTTCCATTATACTTGTCAATGACAAAAAAAAAAATAGATCCTTTCTCTGTATTCCCGTTATTTCAGATGACCGCCATGGGAACGAAGAATCTTCAATTGAAAGGCTTGAAAAAACCCGCAACTTTTTTTTTAATACCATTAACGGGCAGTCTGTTTCAACTATTCCTCAAACGTCTGATTTATCTTCAACTGCTTCCAGCAATTTTTTCATTTCTTCTTCCGGTTTTAAGTCAAATTTTACAAAAAAAGAGTATATAAACTCGGTAAAAAAAATTATTGAGTATATTAAAGCCGGAGACATTTATCAGGTAAACCTTTCCCAGCGTTTTGAAGCAGAATTTGAAGGAAACTGCTATTCGCTTTTCCTCAAACTTTTTCAAAAAAATCCTGCTCCTTTTTTTGCCTTTATAAATGCAGAAGATCACATGATATTATCAACCTCTCCTGAACGTTTCATAAAAAGAGACAAAAATAAAATTGAGACAAGACCCATAAAAGGTACTATTTCAAGGGAAAAAAATTCTGAAAAAGATAAAAAAAACGGAGAAGAACTTTTAAACAGCTTTAAGGATGATGCTGAACTTTCCATGATTGTTGATCTTATGAGAAATGATCTCGGCAAGGTTGCAAAAGGCGGCAGTGTTCGTGTAAAAGAGCATAAAAGACTTGAATCCTATGATAATGTTTTTCACCTTGTTTCAATTGTCGAGGCAGTACTTAAAAAGGAAAAATCTTCCGTTGATCTTATAAGGGCAACGTTTCCCGGAGGCTCCATAACTGGGTGTCCAAAGGTGAGAACAATGGAAATAATCGATGAGCTTGAACCTGTAAACCGCCATGTTTATACAGGTTCCATCGGGTATTTAAGTTTTCATGATACACTTGATCTTTCCATTGTGATACGTACAGCTGTTGTTTCCAACGGGATTATTGGATTTTCAGTTGGCGGAGGTATTGTTTATGATTCCGTGCCTGAAAAAGAGTTTAAAGAAACCCTTGACAAGGGAAAAACTTTTTTTGAAACCCTTGTTCCTTTATCACACAAACCAGAAAAAAAAATAAAAAAAGCCTGGGTTAACGGCAGGATCATTGATGAAAAAAATGCTTTAATATCAGCTCTATGCCCAGGATTTCAGTATGGCGCCGGTTTTTTTGAAACAATTAAAGTAAAAAATGGAAAACCATTGTTCCTCAATGAACATTTACTAAGATTTAATTCAGGATGGCAGAATCTTTTTAAGACATATCCCCCTTATATAAACTGGAAAGATGTTATTGATCTTGTTGTTTCGGAAAATTGCTTAAAAAATGAAATATCTTCAGTAAAAATAATGGGAGCTGAAAAAGGCGGTTATTTGATAAAAGGTGAAGAATCAATGTTTTTAGCGGCTTTTGCAAAACCATATACTCACCGTCTAAAAATTACAGGAAAACCTGGTATTGAGCTTGTAACATATCCGTATTCAAGACAAACACCACTTGCAGATTACAAAACCTTAAATTATATGTATTATTATATTGCTTCCATGTATGCAAAGGAAAAAAAAGCGGATGAAGCACTTATTTTAAATTCAGATGGAACCGTATCTGAAACAAATACATGCAGTATAATGTCTTTTTGTTCAGACAAAATTATGATTCCTGTTTCCAGCCATGTTCTGCCGGGAATTGCAATAAATCAGGCAAAAGAAAAATTAGATAAAAATGGTTTTCATGTTATTGAAAAAAAAATAAAACCGGATGATTTTTTTTCTTCAGGCCAGGTTATTCTTACAAATTCTTTAATGGGTGCAGTACCTGTTATTTCCCTTGACGGAAAAAAATTCAGTAAAAATAAAATTTCAAAAACAAAAGAAATATGTAATCTTATTAACTCTGTTTTTTAAAAGCTTCTTTATAACTTTCCTTCTGAACTTTCATCATAACAAAAATTATTTCTTTTTGCTGCCATTTAAAAAACTATTCATTAATTCACCTGCACTTTTCTTTATTGATTCAAGTTTTATGGATGAAGACCCTTTACCTTTAATAAGTTTTTTTAAATCCTCTTTTTTTGGTAAAGATTTACCAAAATTTGCCTTTAACATACCTTTGTAATCAGGCTTGAATTTCGGGGAATCGAAATTTCCTTTGACAAGTATCGGCACCATGATACCGGAACGTTTTTTAGTATCTCCCTGCCCCTTTAATGTGGCAACAAATTTGGGGTCCACCCTGAAATTAAGATTTTCTTTATTCAGATCGGCTTTTCCTGTAATTTTTACCCTTAAAACTGGAGATGCCATGGTTGTTCCCGAAGTATCAAAAACACCATTTGTTATGGTAAATGGTGAGTTAAGTTCACTAAAATCGGTTCGCGGCTTTTTTTTATTTTTTTCAGAAAGTCCTAATTTTGCCTTTAAATTACGAATCATGCCGGGAATATCAACGCCGACAATGGCACCATCAGTAAAAATTAGATCTCCATTTCCGTTTAAATTCTTCTTTATTTTCTCTGCATCATCACCTGTCATTTTTAATGATATAACTGATTTCAATGTTCCTTCTATAACATTTTTTTTCATAAAATCATTTATCATCGGGCCTGCCTGGATTTTATCAACTTTAAGGTTTATAAAAGTTTTCGGAGTATTTTTTACAACGTTTAATTTAAAATCTGATAATACACTGCCATTGTACATATTAAAAGAAACAGGTTTTATATTAAAAATTCCATTTTTACCGGATATTTTTACATATAATTTTTCAAAATTTCCCCCATGAACTTTCATTTTCCCAACATTTATTTTTCCATTTACAACAAGCTTTCTCAAGGGAGCATAATCAATTTTTTGCTTTGAATTTTCCTGTGGTGCCGATTTTTCTGTTACTTTGCCTGTATCTGTTTTTTCAGGAGTTGGAAGATATTTATCAATATCAATATTATCCATTTTAAAATTAAACGTTATATCAGGCCTAAAAAATTCCTTTAAACCTGCAGAAAAATCAATTTTTGATTGATCAATATTTATAACACCCTTTGAAATTAATATATTTTCAGGATCACCCTTTATGCCAGCATTAAGATCAAATAAAGTTAGAGCAGATGGATCAGAAGTTATTATTGGAAGAGGGGTACCTGTTAATTTCATTAATTTTTTCGGTGAAAATGGTAATATTCCAAGTTTTAAGTCAAACTGCTTCTTTTTAAGAGGATCTGAAATTTTTCCTTTAATATTTATATTTATTAATTTTACAAATTTTATATTTAAATCAAGGGGAAATTGTTTTGTTTGTTTTGAAAATTCGC
>CAZLBE010000159.1:0-5574 GCA_964557635.1 uncultured Desulfobacterales bacterium | reverse complement strand
GAAAATCTATGTTGATTTTAAACCCTATTCCATTCTTGGCGGTGAAGTTGAAGTGTTAAACATGGTACAGCTTGGCGCAATTCAGTGGATGGGGGTAAGTTCGGTGGCCTCAACAAACCTCGTGCCCAGATTCGGCCTTGTGAATCTGCCTTTTCTTGTGGATTCCTTTGCAAAGCTTGACAAATTTATTTCCAATAAAAAGCTTTTTAATCATTTTTTAATGGCAATGGATCATCAGGGGATCACAGGCCTTGATATTACAGGTTATGGTAATTATGGATGGGCAACAACCAAGCCTGTAAGAAATATTGCAGATGCAAAAAAAATAAAATTCAGGATTGCCGAGGCTGCTGTAAATCAGCTTGCTTACCGCAACTGGGGGTTCCACCCTGTTTCCATGCCCTGGCCCGATGTTCAGGTTGCTTTGAAGCAGGGCGTTATTACCGGTCTTGATCATACCCCTGGGGTTTGTCTTCTTACTAAAAAATTTGAGGTAGCAAAATATTTCACCCAGATCAATTATGCACAGGGACTTTTTATATGGATTTTCAATAAAGGTTGGCTTGCAAGTCTTCCATCTGATTTAAGAAAAGAATTTATTGCAAGTGTTCATGATGTATGTGCAAAAAACAGAAAATTAACTGCAACATGGGAAGCTGAAAATATCGCTAAAGCAAAGGCAAAGGGAGTGGAGTTCTTTAAACTTTCTGCTGGTGATATGGCAATTTTAAAGGCAGAAAGCAAAGGTACATATGCTAAATATGCCCCTGAAATCAACAAACTCTATCCCAATGATAGATACAGGGGTAAAAATTTCCTCAAAGATGTTCAGATTTTTTTAAATAAGTAAATTCTAAATTATTCCATCGGCCTCATGGCCGTTACAGGCATGGACAATATTATTATCGCACAGAGTCAAAAGGCCTTGCATTTGTCAAGACCTGATGGCTTTGTGCATAATAATAAACAATGCTTTGATTTTAACCGCCATAGGGCTGATCCGGATTTGTCCGGATTGGGGTCTGATCGGGAAAAAAAATTATGATAAGTAAATTTCTTAAAAGGCTGGACTGGGTGCTTACAAATATTGAGGAATGGTCGCTATTTATTATTGTCATGGCAGCGCTCATTGCTCTGTTTGCCAACGTTGTATTAAGATACGGGTTTAATTACACCCTTGCCTGGAGTCAGGAATTAGTGAGAATTGTGATCATTTATTCCACTTTTATAGGGGCAAGTGTTGCAATAAAACAGAGGAGTATGATCAGAATTGATGCCATTGTTCAGATTTTTCCAAAGCTTAAGACAGGGCTGACATATTATACCGATGTTTTAATGCTTATTTTTGCAGCAATGATGGTTTATTACGGGTATAAAATGGCTGAACTCCAGTATGTAACGCACCAGAAAACCATTATCATGCAGATACCGCTGGCTGCTATTTATGCCATAATGCCTGTAATGGGGGGGTTGATATTTATAAGGACTCTTATGGTTATTACTCATGATATTTTAGGCAATAAAAGGGGATAATTCATGCAGATCAGCGACTTAATCATTTTATGCATACTCTTAGGCTGTATGGCAAGCTATGTACCTGTATTTTTATGCCTTTTTTTTACCACTGCAATAGGGTTCATGTATTTTGCGCACATGCCTCTTATCCTCCTTGCCCAGACACTCTTCAGGAGCCTTGATAATTTTTCCCTTGTGGTTGTTCTGTTTTTTATTCTCTGCGGTAATATCATGAGCAAGGGAAAAACCGTGGAAAAGCTTATCAATCTTGCCAACGCCCTTGTATCATGGCTTCCGGGCGGGCTTGGCATGGCCGGAGTAATAGGATGCGGCCTGTTCGGTGCAATATCAGGCTCAACCGTTGCAACGGTTGTAGCCCTTGGGGGATTCATGATTCCGGCTCTTATTCAAAACGGATATGATGAGAAGTACACCTTAGGTCTTATGACGACATCACCAAATCTCGGTGTTATCATTCCGCCGTCCATCAGTATGATTTTTTATTCCATGATAAGCAATGTGTCACTTGAAGGGCTGTTTATTTCAGGTTTTATCCCGGGCGTTCTTATTATTGTCTGCGTCTGTATTTATACATGGATACTCTACCATAACAGGACAGATATTAAACGCCTGCCCATACCGGCCTTTAAGGATCTTTATCTTATTCTCAAGGAAGGATTCTGGGCTTTAATGCTTATTGTAATTATTTTTGGCGGGATTTTTTCAGGTGTGTTTACTGCCAATGAGGCAGCAGTTGTGGCAAGCGTGTACGCGTTTCTTGTTGAATTGTTCATTTACAAATCCATGAATTTTAAAGATGTAAAGGAAGTTACTATCAGTTCGGCAGTAACAAGCGCTACCCTGCTATTAATAGTTGCCTCTGCAACCTGTTTCGGGAGGTATCTCACCTTTCAGAATATTCCAAGCCGCGTTGCTGAAATTGTTGTTGCCAGTATCCATTCCCCCTTTGTTTTCCTTCTTGCCATGAATGCTGTGCTGCTTTTTATAGGCATGTTTATGGATATTATTTCAGCAACCCTTATTTTGGGGCCTGTCTTTCTGCCCCTTTTGGAACCTTTTCATGTAAATCCCATGCATTTTGGTTTGATCATGACGGTTAACCTTGCCATTGGATACTGTACACCTCCCATGGGTGTGAGTCTGTTTATCACAGGAGCTCTTGCCAAGCGGGATATCATTTATGTGTCACGGGCGGTTCTGCCTTTTCTTGCCATCCAGATCGGGGTGTTGTTCTTTTTGACATATTTTCCGCAGGTGGTTTTGTTTTTACCGAGGATGTTTGGATATCTTTAGATTCTTTTATAAAAAAATGCTGTTCAAAGTGTCGACTACAGAGGGTGGCATGATGCTATTATCATTTTCATACTTTATTGTTAGACGGGCCTGGACCTGAATCCAGATCGGCCTCATGGCCGTTATATAAAGTTTTTAGTGAACTTTTTTGTAAATTTTGATTTTACGGGCAGATCCACGGTAATTAAGGATATGCCCGTTGTTGTTTATTTTGTTAGAATCTTTGATTTTTTGAGTAAAACTGGAGCCTGAATCCAGATCTGCCTCATCACTATTATTGAAGAAAAACATGAAAGTTATTGGAGTGTACGGTTCACCTTTAAAAAACAGCAACACTGACAGAGCCCTCAAACTTGCCCTGGAATCCACAGGTCTTGAAACGGAATTCATCAAGTTGAGCAAATATACAATTGCTCCCTGCAAGGCATGTCTGCAATGTGTAAAAACCAATAAATGCGTCATTGAAGATGACGGTATATTGCTTGCCGAAAAGGTTAAACATGCAGATGCGCTTATTATTGCCGGATTTACACCGTATTCCTCCCTTGATGCTCGAGCAAAGGCGTTTATGGAACGAATGTATCCTTTAAAGACACAGACATGGGTATATGGCTGGAAAACCGGGCGGGGTAATTGTCAGCTGTGCTGTGCCGGCAGACAGTACAACAATGCCTCCGGCATGTGAATATGACATTAATGCAATAAGATTTTATATGATGGAAGAGGGCATGGATTTCATCGGGGAAGTAAGGGTAAAAGGCAATGTTCCCTGTGTTGGATGCGATTATGGCGATTCATGTGAAATGTCAGGGATTAAAATGCTGTACGGTCCTGAAGCTGTAAAAGCATCTGTGGGAATTAAAATTTTTGAAGAGCAACGGGATGCTGTTCAAGCTGCTGTTAATCTTGGAAAAAGTATTGTCGCAAAGTAAATATTCGGCCAGCACCTCATCTTCGCCCATTTTGACCTGCTCACATAGCATCAGTATGCTACGCAGTCCCAAATAGACGAATATGAGGCACTCTCCAAACATTTACATTATAAGCCGAATATTTACAACTGTTTATTTATAAATCCATGAATTTCAAAGACATAGCGGTTATATTCTTTTTCTTAACAAAGTATAAAAATCGCCTCTTTTAGCAATCATTTGTATAAATACGATTTTATCATTTTCATCAACAATATAGGCTATCCGATATTGTTGCCTTACATATGTAAAATGGTAAGTTTGAATACCGTTTAAATTTCCGGTAAGGCTAACTCCAATTGCAGGATTTTTCAATATTTCAGGAATGACGTTCTCCTTGATTTTTATTCTTATCGGAGTATCAATTTTTTTCAGATCCTTTTTTACCTGTGGATGGTATTCATCTTTATACATCGAAAACTTCATCTCTTGATAAGTATTTAATTTTCTTTTCTTTGAAATCTTCTGAACGTTTTACAAGCTCTTTCCCTTCTTCAGATAGTAATAAAAGTAAAGTTTCCATTTCACCATCATTCATACCGTTGATTATAGCTGCAACCTGCTGAACAGGTATATTTATCATAAGTTGAGGCATATCAACTCCTTTTATATTCCTTTGTCAATAATATTTTCATTGTGACGCAGCCTTTCCTGGATACCCCTGGAAATTTCATAGTTCTGTTCGAAATTATCCCAGAAATTTTTATCTTTTTCTTTCCAGTTACTGCCAAAGCGCCTGTTAAAATGGCTGCCAAGTTTTTCAAAAAGAAGTTTCCAGGTTGGTTTTCCTTCATTTTGAGCACCCATTAAATCATTGATCATGGTATCAAGGTCACTTAAATGCTCCTTTGGCAGATAAGATATAGCCCCTTTTTTTATGGATTCCATTAAAGATTCAGGGTTAAGGGAGTTTGCCGTGAGCATCACCGCAGGAATATCCCTTTGTACGCATTCTTCAAGAAGCTTCATTCCGTTAACACCCATTATATCTAAAAGAGCGAGATCATATTTGACGGCAAAAATCTTTTCAGAGGCGGTTTCATAATCCGAGGCAACATCTATATCAGCTTCTTCAAGAATTTCTTTTATTGTGTCAAGTACATCTGCTTCGTCATCCACTGCAAGAATATGTTTACCGCTGAACAAGGGTTTGGTCCGTGTCATTTTTATACAAAATCCTCCTTTTAAAAAAATCACTATTTTATTGCTTTGAAATGAAACTGTAATAAAATTGAAGATACAGAGAGCATCAAGAAAAGTCAAGTATTTACACAAATGTCCTGGCTTTATTTTATCATTGAAATGTATATTTGAGTGCGTTAAAGAATACATCAACATAAAATATTGATATTGGAGATCAAGTGATGGGAGTAAAGGTTCGGCAATATGGCATAGTTTTCTGCCTCTGGCATAAAATTTGAGCATAACCAATACACAGGCCTGGAATGGCAGCCAAGTGCACGTTTAATATGGAAATTTAACAACAGAAATTCCATCTGGGGTGCAGTTTCAAGATCTGTACGTATTCCATCGAGGCTGGAAAATGACGGTACTATAAATATAACGCCGGTTCCCAATCCATCTTTCCCGCTGGGGGGTGCTGCAATTTTACTCCGTCTTACTGCCAATGATAATCTCGAATCGGAAAAGGTGATGTCCTATGAACTTGGTTACAGGACAAGGCCTGTTGAAAATATGTTTGTTGATATTACCGCTTTCTATAACCGCCATGAGGCGGATCTGGATTGGCCCAGATTGCCTCACAACGAATTAT
>CAZLBE010000158.1:0-5577 GCA_964557635.1 uncultured Desulfobacterales bacterium | reverse complement strand
TAGACGAATATGAAGCACTGTCCAAAATTTACGTTATAAGATCGAATATTTACTAATAATTTTACCAAATGGACACAGGATAAATTAAATGGGCTCTGGTAATCGGTTGACGGAATCTATTGTTAAATAAAATATGGAAAAAAAATATTCATTATCTGTTATAATAATCACTAAAAACGAAGAAGACAGAATTGAAACCTGCCTTGAATCGGTAAAAGACATAGCTGATGAAATCATCATTGTTGACAGCGGAAGCACTGACCAGACGCTGTCAATTGCAGAAAAATATACTGATAAAATCATTAAGACCGACTGGCCGGGCTATGGAATTCAGAAACAGCGTGCTCTTGATAAAGCACAATATCAATGGGTATTATCCATTGATGCAGACGAAGCATTAAGTAACGAATTAAGGGAAGAAATAAATACAACACTGAACAAAAATCCGGTTGAATCGGTATTTCGGCTTCCCTGGGCAGTGATAATTTTTGGGAAACGTCTTTATTTCGGCAACAGTTCAAGAAGCATAAGAAGGTTGTTCAGGCGTGAAGGTGCAAAATTTACAAGCGCCATGGTACACGAAAAAATACAGGTTCCAAATGCCAGGGTAGGACGGTTAAAGGGAAAACTTTTTCATTATTCAATCAGGGATTTTGAACATTACCTCTATAAAAACAGAACATATGCATGGCTTGGCGCACAAAAAAGATTTCATGAAAATAAACACGGGGGCGGCCTTCTCGGGGCATTGTTCAGGGCATTCTGGGTGTTTTTTGTTTCCTATGTTGTAAAAGGGGGATTTCTTGACGGACAGGTGGGGTTTCTTGTTTCGGCAATGTACAGTCAGGGAGCATTTAACAAATACGCAGGATTATGGACTCTGCGCCGTATGGAGAAACTGAATAAAAAATGAAAATATTGCATGTGGCTTCACACTGGGCAGTTATAAGGGGCGGAGCGATACAATTATCACGAATGGCCGAAGAGCAGCACAGAAGAGGGCATGATGTTACCGTGGTTTTTCCTGATCAGCTTTTCAGAAACCCCATTGTAAGAAAAAAAAATCTTGATTCATGGAAAGCTCTTGGCGCAAAGGGAGTAAAGGTAAAAAAAACAGGATTCAGGTCAATTTTCGGAGTAACACGGCTTGGATTATTTTTAAAGAAAAACGTTTTTGATATCATTCATGTTCACAGAAATGAAGCTCTTATAAAAACAACAAAAGCCCTTGAATTAAAACAAATTTCAACACCGGTTGTTGTACAGCGGGGAACAATTACCCCGCCCTGCAAGGCCCATCTTCTCTCTGCTTTTAAATCCCCCAATGTAAAGGCGTATACAGTGGTTGCAAAAGCTGTAAAAAATTCTCTAATCAATGCCCTTGGGAAAAATAGAGAAAAAATGATCCATATTGTGTATGGAAGTGTGGATATTGATAAATTTTTTCCAAGACAAGAGGATAAAAACATTTTATCCCGACTTGGGTTTCCTGAGAATGCAAAAATAATTGGCAGTCTTTCTTCATACAGAAAAAGCAAAAGGCTTGATTCCCTTTTAAGTGTTCTTTCAGCAATCATGGCAAAGCATAAAAATATATATGCTGTTTTTTTGGGTGCCAATATGCATAAAGAGATAATCCCTTTGGCAAAAGAACTTGGCATATACAAGAAATGTTATTTTGCAGGATTTCAGGAAGATATCAGGCCATGGCTTTCCATAATGGATTTAAGCGTTGTAGCGGCCGATGATCAGGAAGGACTGTCAGGTGTGCTGCGGGAATCGCTGTCCATGGAAATTCCTGCTGTATCCACAAGCTGCGCCGGAAATATTGAAATTATCCAGCACGAAAAAACAGGGCTTCTCGTACCTGTAAATGATGGAAAAGCACTTGAAAATTCAATTTTATGGGCAGTTTCACATCCAGAAGAAATGCAGCAAATGGCAAAAAACGGCAGGAAATGGGTTAAATCAAATTGTTCGGTAACAATACAGGTTAATAAACTCGATGAAATTTATACATCCCTGGTGTCTGCTTAAAAATAAGTCAGAGGCTAAAAAAATTATATAACCGCCATGAGGCCGATCTGGAGACTCTAAAACTGCCTCACAACAAAAAATGAAACTCTTTTGATTAAAGGTACTTAGCAGGAGTTTCATATAAAACCACCATGAGTCATACATGAAAAAATATCTTCTCTATGTATCCCAGCTTTATTCGTTTTCAATTGCAAGGCCACTGCAGGATGCCATAATAAAAAAAAAGGGCAAAGTTGCATGGTTTCTGGCAAAGCCGGAATACAATAACCTGCTTAAAAAAAATGAAAAAGCCCTGAAAACTGTAACTGATGTTATAAATTATGACCCCTGTGCCGTATTTGTTGCAAGCAACACTGTCCCTGATTTCTTTCCGGGAGTAAAAGTCCAGTTGTTCCATGGATTCAACGCACAAAAGAGGAATTCTGCAAAGGGGCATTTCAGACTTCGCGGTTTTTTTGATCTTTACTGCACACAGGGGCCGTCCACCACATTACCCTTTCTTGAACTTGAAAAAAAATACAAGTATTTTAAGGTAGTTGAAACGGGCTGGTCAAAAATGGACCCGCTTTTTGCAGACCCGTCTCAAAATACGATTGATGAGCCTTTTAAAGAAAGAAAACCTGTTGTCCTTTTTACCTCAACATTCACCCCGGCTTTAAGCTGCGCCCATAAACTCTATCATACCATTTCAGAATTAATTGATAAAAACAGCTGGAACTGGATCATCACATTGCACCCTAAAATGGATAAAAAAGTGGTTTTACAGTATAAAAATCTTGAAAAAAAGAACTGCAGATTCATTGAGACCGATGATATTATTCCCCTTTTAAAACATGCAGATGTGATGCTTTCAGATACTTCCTCTGTCCTTTTAGAATTTCTTTTACAGAAAAAACCCGTGGTGACATTCAGAAACCGAAGACCTGGTGATCATCTTATTAATGTTTTTAACCGGAATGAAATCGAACCTGCCATTGAAAAAGCTTTAAAAAAACCTGGGGGATTGATGCATTCCATAGAGAATTATATAAAATTAATCCACCCCTATAATGATGGCAAATCAAGTGAAAGGGTCATTAAGGCAACTGATTATTTTATTGATAATTATTACGGAAAACTTGCAGAAAAGCCTGTAAATATTACAAGGCGTATTAAAATGAGATTAAAATATCATTATTATAAATGGTAGGTATTGTTTTATTTAAACCTAAAAATTTTCAATTAATACGCGTAATACGCGCGGATTTAAGCAGAAAATCCGTTTTTGCCATTGAGTTGTTTTTCAGGGGCTGACCGCCCCTGTTTTTATCAGCCTGCTCATGAAAAACCCTTTGGAGAACTTGAAGCGCAGGTACCCATACTATCACCCATGAAACTGAATGCGCTGATCACTTTTTCCACATCCCTGTTGCCGCATTCAGGGCATTTAACATCTTCTTCTTCTCCTGCGAAAACAAGTTTTTCAAAAGATTTATCGCATTTTTTACATCTGTATTCATAAATTGGCATAATTGTTCACCTCCTTAAATTTTTTCCTTTAACCGCCATGAGGCGGATCTGGATTGGCCCAGATTGCCTCACAACGAATTATGAAATAAACGTAATAGTTTACGTTTTATTTCATATAAATTTCATTCTTGATTCCGGCATCGCTATTTTGCAAGCTGTGCCAGAAAATCCTGAAAGTTCATTTTGGTATAATTTTCAGTCTGTATATATTTAAGCACTTTTAAAAAAATGTCGGCATTGACATATCCTGGTATTTTGCTTATTTTTGTGCTGTCATTTTTAAGAAACCATAAAGTCGGCAGCCCCAGAACAGCATATTTTCTTGAAATTTTTTTCTCCTTATCAGCATTCACTGTAATTGAAATGAAATGTTCATTAAGATAGTTAACAAGGACAGGGTCGGTCAGGGTTGATTTTTTCATTTTTTTGCAATAATGGCACCAGTCTGTATGAAAGAACAGAAAAATTTTTTTATTCTGCTCTTTTGCCATTGCAAGGCCTTTGTCGTAGGGTTGCCAGTGGATGCTTTCTGAAGCAGCATATCCGGGTAAAACAGCTAACAGACACAGGATTAATGCTGCTAATACAAGCACTATTTTTTTCATATACATTTTCCTCTTTGTTTTTAGAGCCCTGCAAGTATTGTAAACTTATCAGTTATTAAAAGTATCCCGACAGTGATTAAAAGCAATCCGGATATCTTGTTCACATAAATTATAAATTTTGTTGCGCGTTTCATGAATTCAAAAATTTTACTGATAAAAAAAGAGATTAAAATAAAGGGCAGGGCAAGGCCTGCTGAATATGCAGTCAGGAGAAAAATTCCCCTTGTAACAGTTGTCTGTGTTCCTGCAAGAATCAAAATAGAACCAAGCATAGGACCGATGCACGGACTCCATCCTGCGCCAAAAGCCATACCAATGATAAAGGTTCCAAACAGATGAAACGGTTTTTCACTTAAATGTATTTTTTTCTCAAAATTAAGCCCCTTGATATTGATGATTCCAAGCAGGTAAAGTCCGAAAACAAGGATTATTACCCCTCCGGCAGTGCGTATTATGCCACTGTAGCGGGATACAACACCCCCCATAAATGAGGCAGATGCCCCCATGAGGATAAAAACAAAGGAAAAACCGCATACATAGGCAAAAGTAGCAAGTATAACTTTCTGCCTTGTTTTGTTACTGTCTTGTGTTAATTCATCAACTGACAGGCCTGTAATAAATGTAAAATAAGCCGGGATCAATGGTAAAATACACGGAGAAAAAAAAGACAGCAGTCCTGCAGCAAAAGCTGCCTGGAATGATATAGTTTCTGCGAACACCTATACAATCTCCATTAAATATAAAAATTTACTTCACGTTTTTTACCTGAATTTTCCTGTGACCGGATATTCATCTTTGACTGACCATGCAGCCTAAAAAGCGTTGCCTGATTTTATTCCTATTTTTTTTAATAGTTTAGCCATGGGGCAAAATCCCGTAAAGGCCGCCTGGAACATATGTGCACTGATCAACGCAGTCAGCCACAGCCAGTAATGGCTGTGAAAAGCAGATAACAGAAGTGTGATAAGAATAAAAGCATTTGCAATAATTAAAATAAGTCTGTCAATGTTCATATTTACCTCGTTATTTTTTCTTGAATTAATCACAGGATAAGCGAATATCTTTATAACCGCCATGATGCTAATCTGGACTTGCCCAGATTGCCTCATAATTAATTATTAAATAAAAATAATGTTTTATTTCTTATAACTGCCATGAAGCAGATTTGATTTTGCCCAGACCCGTTTCACAACAAATTATGGGCCGAAGGCGCGAAGCCAACAGACGTCATACGTTACGTTCTATTTCATATAAAAAAATTTACTAAAAACACACATAAACAAAAAGAGTTTTTGATAGAAATTTTTAAAACAAATACAGTGGAATGACAGCACTCCAAAAACTATCCTCTTTGGTATATGACTATAATGTTTTATACATATGATGTCAAATTTTTTGTAAATATTCGGCGAGCACCTCATCTTTG
>CAZLBE010000157.1:0-5610 GCA_964557635.1 uncultured Desulfobacterales bacterium | reverse complement strand
AGTTAGCAGTTGTCATCACTGAAGGTTATTTTGAAATTTAAGGACTTGGACGTATGAAAGAAATTTTCACGATTATGTAAGGCACTCAACCGCAAAACTCTTTTAAAAAAACTTACTGCCTTTTTAAAATACCTTGATCAAAATATTCTTTTATAGTTTTCTTGACAAAAGGTAAAGTCCTGTCCTATGACAAAACATTTCTGACAAAAAAAACGTTTTTAAAGATATCTCTATGTATCAGATATGTTTAAATCTGATTAACGGCCATGAGGCCGATCTGAAAATCCATGTCGGAGTCCTTGAACCATAAAAAGGATAACGGAACTGCTATGGTCTGCAGACACTACTTACTTAAACTGGTAAAAAAGCTGCAGTTTATTCTAATTAATTAAAGAAAGCTGAAAGGATTATGGGTACTAATAATAAACCAAAAATTACTTTATTTTATTGTATCAATTCATTTGTGGAATCTGCTCCTGTTTTTGAGGGCTGCACCATAAAAACCATTAAAATGGCATGCTCATCAATGGTAAAGGATATTTTCCTCTTAAAAGCCTTTGAAGCAGGTGCGGATGCAGTGCTTGTGTTTGCCTGTCCTGAAAAGCAGTGCCGCTATGTTGAAGGGGGCATCAGGGCAAGAAAAAGAATTGAATGGACAAAGCATCTACTGGATGAAATCGGAATTGACAGCAGACGTCTTGCGATTTTTAATACTGATATAAAAGACCAAAAAGCAGCCGGAAAAATCATCCGGGAAACCATTGAACTTATTAATGAACTGGGACCAAATCCTGCTGCATGACAATTAAAAAAATTACGGAGTGAACCTATGATAGTTGGTGAACAGAAACCTATTGAAGAAATTATGGAGAGTGTTGCGCCATACAAAAGAATTCTCATCTTAGGCTGTGGAACATGTGTTAAAACATGTTTTGCAGGCGGAGAAGATGAGGTCGAAGTTCTGGCATCTGCCCTTCGTCTTGCATTTAAGACAAAAAAACAAAGAACAATTGAGATTGAAGAGCTTACAATTGAAAGGCAGTGTGAAAATGAATTTATCCAGGAAGCAGCAGAAAGCATTGGAAGAAACGATGCAGTGCTGTCCCTTGCATGCGGAGCAGGGGTGCAGGCAATGGCAGCAAGATTTCCAAAAGTTCCTGTACTTCCCGGGGTAAATACAACCTTTATCGGCATACAGGATCGTCCCGGAATTTTCAGTGAACAATGTTCCGGATGCGGAGACTGCTTGCTTGCAAAATTTGGAGGCATCTGTCCAATTACACGTTGCTCAAAAAAATTATTAAACGGGCCATGCGGCGGCTCCCGGAACGGCAAGTGTGAGGTTGATCCTAACATAGACTGTGCATGGCATTTGATCATAGAACGCCTTACCGCGCTTGGGCAACTGGATAATTTAAAAACATATATTCCCCCTAAAAACTGGCAGACCAGCATTTCAGGAGGGCCAAGAAAACTGGTCAGGGAGGATCAGATAATATGACTACCGATGAGAAAACTATAAAACCACTGAGCAAATTACATGAAATTCTGCTGAACGGGGAGTTTGCCGTTACAGGGGAATGCGGCCCCCCAAGGGGAGCAGACAAAGAGGTTATTGCAAAAAAAGCAGGACTTTTAAAAGGCTTTATAGATGCTGTCAATGTGACAGATAACCAGACAGCAATTGTAAGAATGTCAAGTATAGCAGGGGCTGTTCACCTTATTGAAGCAGGACTTGAACCTGTGATGCAGATGGTTGTGCGTGACCGGAACAGAATAGCTCTTCAGTCCGATATCCTCGGTGCTTATTCCATGGGAATCAGAAATATTTTATGCCTTTCAGGGGATCACCAGAGCTTTGGAAGCCAGCCCGACGCGCTTAATGTTTTTGACATTGATTCCTTAAACCTTGTACGCACCGTAAGGGACATGCGGGAAACAGGAAAAGACATGAGCGGATTTGAACTTGCCACAGCTCCTGCAATGTTCATTGGTGCTGCGGCAAATCCCTTTGCAGATCCCTTTGAATACCGCGTTCTTCGTCTTGCAAAAAAAATAGATGCAGGGGTTGATTTTATCCAGACCCAGTGTATTTACAATATGGCAAAATTTAAGCAATGGATAAAAATGGCAAGAGAGCAGGGACTTACGGAAAAGGTTTATATCCTTGGAGGCGTTACTCCCTTAAAGTCTGCAGGCATGGCAAGATACATGAATAACAAAGTTGCAGGCATGGATATCCCCGATGAAATTATCAAAAGAATGGAAGGGGTGCCCAAAAAAGATGCAATTGAAGAAGGCATGAAAATATGCCTTGAAACCATAGCTGAACTTAAGGAACTTGACGGTGTAAGCGGTGTTCACATCATGGCCATTGAGTGGGAAGAAAAAGTTGGCGAAATTGTAAAGAGAGCAGGACTTAAAAATTATGCCTGAAAAATATAATATTGCTGTAAAAGAAACTCTGCCGAGGTTTTATCCCATTGGCAAGTATTCCACTGTTGAATTCAGGGAAGACTGTGCCGGAAGCTGCAGAGAATGCGTAAAGAAAAAATGTGTTTACGATATCTTTAAAAAAAATTATCTCCACATGAGTCAAATGAAGGACCCTGAATACCTTTATGAATGCAAAAGCTGCTTCAGGTGTGTTCAGGAATGCACAAAGGGAATTTTTTCAAGAATCATTAATCCTGAATACAGAACACTTGGAGACGACTACTGGAGACCTGATCTTATTCACACAACCTGGTACCAGGCCCATACGGGAAAAGTACCTGTATCCGGTGCAGGATACAGAGGGCCGTTTTCCGGAAAAGGGTTTGATTCCATGTGGACGGACAT
The DNA here is from genome assembly GCA_964557635.1 of uncultured Desulfobacterales bacterium. Taxonomy (GTDB): domain Bacteria; phylum Desulfobacterota; class Desulfobacteria; order Desulfobacterales; family Desulfobacteraceae; genus WGCX01. The sequence continues at coordinate 2,769 of CAZLBE010000157.1, read as the reverse complement.
GTCTGAGATTGTCCGGCCTACAAGGGATGGTATCCATGGACGTGAATACATCAATACCTCCATTGAGCTTTCAAGAAGACCTGACCATTTAGATTTTAACGACGACGGCAGCCTTGCAACAAAAGAGATGCCAATACTTGAAATTCCAATTCCCATTTTATTCCAGCTGCCCTCCTTTGGCATTTTAAGCAAAGCCGTACTTGTTTCAATATTAAAAGCGGCAAATGAAATAGGGACAAAATTATTTCTTACCCCTCAAGATTTATTTGATTTTCCCGGAGAAAAACTGGACAACGATCAATTAAAAAAGTATGTGGGAAATATTATTTTCTGCCTTGAAAAAGACAATTATGCAGATCATAAAGCTCTGATTGAAAAAAGTTCCATTATTGAACTGAAATACTGTCCCGGTATTGAAAAAGAGCTTGGAAAACTTAAAAAAATAAATAAAGATCTGATCATTTCCATTGGCATTCCACTTAATTCAAATGCCTCTTCCCTGGCACTTGAACTTGCAGAGGCAGGTGTTGATACGCTTCATTTCTACGCCGATAAGAACGGCAGGGAACTTGATTCTGAAAACCCGCGTTTTGTAAAGGATATGCTCAGAGATATCCATACAGGCCTTATTAAAGCATCAATGCGGCGCATGGTCAACATTCTTGTAACAGGAGGCATCGCCCTTGCCGAGCATGTCAATAAAGCCATTATCTGTGGTGCAGACGGCGTTGTAATTGATCTTCCACTTCTTATTGCAATGGAGTGCAGACTGTGCACAAGGTGCGAGAACGGATTGTCATGCCCCGTTAAATTTGAAACAATTGACCCTGACTACGGAAGTCAGAGAATCGTCAATCTCATGGGTGCATGGCGCAACCAGATGCTTGAAATGTTAGGAGCAATGGGGCTGCGTGAAGTGAGAAGACTGCGCGGTGAAGTCGGCAGGTCAATGTGGTTTGAAGATCTTGAAAAGGAAAGCTTTTCTCCGATCTTTGGAGAACGAAAACAAGCTCAATATACGGAATAAACTATGAAAGATAAAAATTATAAACTGCCCGAAGTAAAGGAAGTTCCTTCAAGGTTTCGCAATACCATTGGCAAATATGTTATTAAGAGAAATTCAAACTGTATATCCTGCGGGCTGTGTGCCAAGCTTTGTCCATATGGAGTGCATTTAAGATTTGATAATTATTCAAAGCCTTTAAGGCCAGTTGAACATAAATGCATAGGATTTGAATGCAGCAAAACAGATCATTATTGCATTGAAAAATGTCCGGAAAATGCACTTTCTCTCAGGGAGAACCCTCTGCTTGAAACCTTTGGTGACTACAGGTGGACACCTGAAATGCTCCTTGCCCATTTTGCAATGGCTGAAACAGGAGATGTCCCAAAGGTTAATCTTGAGTACAGCCTTGGCAATTCAGGTGGAGGATTTGATAAAATGCGTTTTATCCATCCTGACCCCAAAAAAGCCATTAATATCAGTGATGAAAAAATTGACACCAGTATTGAACTTAATAAAACAGGGGATAACAGACCCCTAAAAACAATTTCCATTCCATGCTATGGCGGTGGAATGTCCTACGGGTCAACATCTTTAAATGTGATAGTTGGAAGGGCAAGAGCCGCAACAAAACTAAATTCCCTTGTTAGCACAGGGGAAGGAGGGTATCCTGAAAATTTTCTTCCCTATAAAGACCATGTGATCACCCAGGTGGCTACAGGGCTTTTCGGAGTCAGGGAGGAAACTATCCAGAACAGCCCCGTTGTGGAATTTAAATATGCCCAGGGTGCAAAACCAGGTCTTGGGGGACATCTTCTTGGAGACAAAGTAACTGAGGCCGTTGCTGCAATGCGTGAAACCGTTGTGGGGCATTCACTTTTCTCACCTTTTCCCTTTCACAGTGTTTATTCGGTGGAGGATCATAAAAAACATGTTGACTGGATAAAGGAGATCAATCACAGAGCGCTTTGTTCCATAAAGGTTTCCACGCCAACAGACGTTGATATGGTTGCCGTTGGTGCATATTACGCAGGAGCCCATATCATACACATTGACGGCAGTTACGGCGGGACAGGGGCAGCCCCTGATATTGCAAAAAAAAATATTGCCATGCCCATTGAATATGCCATACCAAAGGTTCACTCCTTTCTTGTTGAAGAAGGGGTAAGGGACAAGGTTTGCCTCATGGCAAGCGGCGGTATCAGAAACGCCCTTGATGTTGCCAAGGCCATAGCCCTTGGCGCTGACGGATGTGTTATCGGTACGGCGGATCTTGTAGCTTTGGAATGCATGAGATGCGGAAACTGTGAAAGCGGCAGGGGATGCGCCAGGGGAATTGCAACAACGGATGCTGAGTTAAGTGAAATGATCACCGAAGAATACGCTGAACAGCGCATTGTTAATATGTATATGGCATGGCGCAAGCAGTGGTGTGATATTTTAAGGGGCTTTGGCATGAAAAGCATAAAAGAGCTTAAGGGACGTTCCGATCTTCTTGTTCATCTTGACTATCTTGATGAAGAGGAGAGAAAGAATTACAAACCCACACCTGACTTTAAAATGATTATATGACCTAAAGCGGCAAAGCCGCAGTTGTCAGTTGTCAGTTATCAGTTGTCAGCTTTGGAGGTTATTTTGAAATTTGAGGACCTGGAAGTATGAAAGAAATCTTCACGATTATGTGCAGATCTGTATAACCGCCATGAGGCGAATCTGGATTGGCCCAGATTTGCCTCAAAGAATCAAAGATTCTGACAAATTATGGG
>CAZLBE010000156.1:0-5624 GCA_964557635.1 uncultured Desulfobacterales bacterium | reverse complement strand
CACCGGGATTAGTGGCTTTTAATTGATCAGGATTTTTTATTCTCAAAAATGCCATGAATGCAAGGGTTAAAAAAATGGACTGCAAACCATAATATCCTTTTTTTAGTTTCCATACACTTTTTTTCCAGTTTCAAAATATTTAAGGCATGTCAAAAAAGGCAGTGCAAGAAGAACAGGATGTAAGATTGAAGCATTATTGTCTCCTTTTTGAGGCTTTTTAACTTACTACATTACTACCCAAAAATCAAGTAAAACCCTTTAAAATCAGTACTCTTTAAATCTAATGTCAGGAGCTCTGAAATTGGTAATGATTTTTTTAAGTGATCCCTTAAGCATATAAGGAAACCTTTATTGTAAATAGTATTTATTCAATAATAAATACTATTGCGAATAATATACAGAAAAACAAGCACATTAACAATTGTAATAATAAACAGCGACTCCAATGTTAATTATTTACCAGTGCTTGAACGAAAAATAAAACATAGTAAAAACAAAAAAATTCTTTTTATTGCTTTTATTTTAACAAACAAATATTTTACCTGTATGAAATTCTAAGATGACTAAAAGGCGTGTAAAAAGTGTTATAATCGAATCGGCCATTGCAAAAGGGCAATATATTGAGCTGAGGAGTCCACTCAAAATTAAGAAAATGGAAAATCATGGAAAAAACAATATATTTAATTGACGGAAGCGCATATCTTCACCGGGCTTTCCACGCCATAAGATCACTTTCCACCTCAAAGGGCATTCCAACCAATGCTACATTTGGATTCACAAGGATTCTTTTAAAACTTGTAAAGGAAAAGAAACTTGAATACGCCATTGTATTTTTTGATGTAAAGGGTAAAACATTCAGGCACAAGATGTTTGAGGATTACAAGGCAAACCGCCCTGCCATGCCGGAAGAAATGGCCTCACAGATTCCTTATATCAAAAAAATAGTTTCAGCGTTCAACATCCCTGTTGTGGAAAAAACAGGGTTTGAGGCAGATGATCTCATCGGGACCTATGCCAGGATTGCCGAAGAAAAAGGGTTTAATGCTGTTATGGTGACAGGGGACAAGGATTTTATGCAGCTTGTCACGAACAAGTCAGTCATATGGGACCCCATGAAAGAAAAATTTATTGATAAAGAATCCATAAAACAGAAATTTGATCTGATTCCGGAACAGATAATTGATATGCTTGGCCTTTGCGGAGATTCTGCAGACAATATTCCCGGCGTTCCGGGAGTTGGCCCCAAAACCGCTTTAAAACTGCTCAATGAATTTTTTTCCATGGAAGGTATATATGAAAATATAGATTCCCTTAAAAAGAAAAAAAGCCTTTATAAAAAATTAACGGAAAATAAGGACCAAGCCTTTTTAAGCCGTAAACTCGTTGTGATTGATAAATTTGCAGAAGTGGAAGATAATCTTGAAAGATTCAAGCTTAACCCCTTTGATAATGAAAAATTATCCTCACTGTTTAAAGAACTTGAATTTAACAATCTTTACCGCGAATTTGCAGGTGAAAAACCTGCGGCAAAAAAAGATTATAAAGCTGTTACAAAAATTGCCGAGATTAAAAAACTTGTTAAAGAACTTGAAAAGGCAGAAGTTTTTGCCGTTGATACGGAAACAACATCAAAACACCCCATGAATGCGTCCCTTGTGGGAATGTCGTTTTCATACAAAGAGAATCAGGGATTTTACATACCCGTAGGCCATGAAACCAGAGAAAGCAAAGGAAATAAAGAAGGGGAAAAAGGAAAGAATAATGAAAAAAAATATGATCAGCCTGACATAAATAAGGTGCTTGAAATTGTAAAACCTCTCCTTGAAAACCGAAAAATAGCAAAAATAGGGCAGAATATTAAATACGATTATATTGTTTTTGCAAAATACGGGATAAACATCCGCGGTATTGCCTTTGATACCATGATCGCATCCTATCTTGTCAATCCAACACGAAGAGGCCACAGCCTTGATTCAATCGCCATGGATCTTCTTGATCACAAAACAATAAAATATGCAGATGTTACAGGCAAAGGGAAAAACCAGAAAGGATTTGAAGAAATTCCAATAGAAGAGGCTGTGGACTACGCCTGCGAAGATGCAGACATTACTTTCATGGCAAGTAAAATTTTAAAGAAAAAACTTGAGGAAAAAGATCTTTTAAAACTGCTGGAAGAGATCGAAATCCCCCTTATTCCGGTTCTTGCAACAATGGAGATGAACGGGATAAAAATTGATAAACAAAAACTTGAAAACCTTTCTGAAATTTTCGCAAAGGAACTTGCAGAGCTTGAAAAGGAAATTTTTTCAATGGCAGGGGAAGAGTTCAATATAAATTCTCCTAAACAGTTGGGCGTAATTCTCTTTGAAAAGCTTAAACTTCCTGTACAGAAAAAGACCAAAAAAAAGACAGGCTATTCAACGGATATAGATGTATTGACAAAACTTGCCGAAGACCATGATCTTCCAAAAAAAATTTTAAGATTCAGGTCAATAGGAAAATTAAAATCCACCTATTCCGATTCGCTCCAGGAGCTTATCCATCCTGAAACAGGAAGGATTCACACTTCTTTTAACCAGACCATCACTGCAACCGGACGACTTTCAAGCTCAGACCCCAATCTCCAGAATATTCCTGTGAGGGGAAAAGAAGGAAAAGAGATAAGGCAGGCCTTTGTCCCTGAAAAAGGATCTCTTCTTGTCTCTGCCGATTATTCCCAGATTGAGCTTAGAATCCTTGCCCACTGTGCCGAAGATAAAATTTTAATTGACGCATTTAAAAATGATGAGGATATACACACAAGAACAGCACTTGAAGTGTTCCAGGTTTTTCCTGATTTTATAACAGATGATTTAAGACGTCAGGCAAAGGTAATTCATTTCGGCATTGTTTACGGAATGAGCTCATTCGGGCTTGCAAAGGAGCTTGGCATCAGCAGGAAAATGGCTCAGACTTATATTGACAACTATTTTGCAAGGTATTCAGGGGTGAAAACTTTCATAGCAAACACCATAGAACAAACAAAAAAAACCTGTGAAACATCCACATTACTTGGCAGAAAACGCCACCTTGCAGAGATAAATTCATCCAATGCAAATATCAGAAAATTTGCCGAGCGTGCAGCCATTAACACGCCCATTCAGGGAAGTGCCGCCGATCTCATAAAACTTGCCATGATCAACATGGACAAAGCATTAAAGAAAAACAAAATGAAATCAAAAATGCTCATATCAGTCCACGATGAAATTGTTTTTGAAGTCCCTGAAAATGAACAGGAAGACCTGATCAGCCTTGCAAAAGATGTAATGGAAAACGTGTTTGACCTTAAAGTGCCCCTCAAGGTAAATATAGGTGTTGGTGCAAACTGGGCAGAGGCGCATTAAAAGTGCAGCACATAGCATAATAAATGGCCGGTAATCAAATCTTCAGATATATCAACATATTGAATTACCGGCGTATCATGAAATTTTCAAGTTCATTTATTGTAATCAGATCAACCCTGCACTGCCCTATATCTGAAAGAAGAACAAAATAGATCTTATCTCCCGCCCTTTTTTTATCTTTTTTCATATTTTCCATTATTGCCTGTGAATCCATATCAAAATTCACGGGCAGGTCAAATTTCTTGATAAGATCTGAAATCTTTTTGCATATTTTTTCTTTTATTAGCCCTTTTTTACAGGAAAAAAGCGATGCTGCCACCATGCCCATGGCAACGGCTCGGCCATGGCCCGGATTTGTAATTTTTTCTATGGCATGGCCTATTGTATGCCCGAAATTAAGCTTCCGTCTTTCTCCTGCCTCCTTTTCATCCTTTTGTACGACATCTGCCTTTATTCTCACCGATTCCGTGACAAGGTATAAAATTGTTTCAGGATCAAGGTTTAACGCCTTTTGATAATTTTTTTCAAGAAAATCAAACATTGCAGCATCTGTAATTAAGGCGTGCTTTATGATTTCGGCAAATCCGTTGGATATTTCTTTTTCCGGCAAAGTGTTTAAAAGTGATATGTCACAGATCACAAATTCAGGCTGGCAGAAGAGACCCACCATATTTTTGTATGAATCAAAATTAACACCGTTTTTCCCTCCCACACTTGCATCCACCTGGGATAAGAGAGTTGTTGATACAAAGCCAAAATTTAATCCCCTCATATAGGTTGAAGCAATAAAACCTGTAACATCACAGACAATGCCTCCGCCTATGCCAAGAATAAAAGTTTCTCTGTCAGCTTCAAGCCGGATCAGCTCTTTGTAAATTTTTCTGCAGGTATCAAGGGTCTTGTTTTGTTCACCCTGACCAATAGTGATAACCGGGCAGTCGGGGAAATCGGAATAATAGTATTTTTTAACGGTCTCGTCAGTTATTATGATTGTTTTTCCATGGGGGAGATACCTTTTTACGTTTACAAGTTTTTCTCCCACATGGATTTTACAAATACCTTTTTCTCCCTTTACACACAGGGTTTTCATGATTTTACCCCTGTTGCAGCACATGCAAGATCGTGAATTTTATTGACCTTTTCCATAAGCAGTTCAAACTGAGCAGGATAAAGTGACTGAGCACCGTCGCTTAAAGCCTCTTCCGGTTTATGGTGAACTTCAATCATAAGCCCGTCAGCCCCCACAGCTGATGATGCAAAGGCAAGGGGCATGACCTGATCCCTGACGCCTGCAGCATGGCTTGGATCAACAATAACCGGAAGATGGCTTTCTTTTTTTACGGCAAGAATGACTGAAAGATCAAGTGTGTTTCTGCTGTGTCTGACAAAGGTTCTCACTCCCCTCTCACAAAGAATAACATTTTCATTTCCCTCTTCCATGATATATTCGGCGGCCATGAGCCATTCTTCAAGGGTTGCAGACATTCCCCTTTTAAGCATTACAGGAATTGATGATTTTCCGGCCCGTTTTAAAAGGCTGTAATTCTGCATATTTCTTGTCCCTATCTGAGCAATATCTGCATACTCTTCCACCATGTCAAAATGCCCGATATCCATGATTTCAGTAACAACGGGAAGCCCGGTTTCCTTTCTTACCTTTGCAAGTATTTCAAGGCCCTGTTTACCAAGCCCCTGGAATGAATAGGGAGAAGTCCTCGGCTTGAACGCCCCACCCCTGAAAAGCTGTGCTCCTGCTTTTTTAACTGCATGGGCAATGGCAAGGGCCTGGTCCTCACTTTCTATGGCGCAGGGGCCTGCAATAACCGGCAGGCTGCCGTTTCCAAATACAGCATCACCGATTTTCACAATTGTATTGTCCTGCTGTACTTCCCTGCTGACAAGTTTATATGGTTTTGTCACGGGAATAACCTCCTTTACACCGGCAAGACCTAAAAAATGACCGGCATCAACTGAACCTTTATTGTATAAAATACCAATTGACACCCTGTCTCCTCCGGGAATGGGACGTGCCATATATCCCCTTTTTTCTGCCATTTTAATAATTCCGTCAATCTTTTCTTCTGTTGCACCCTGTTTCATTACTATCAACATTGTACTTTCCCCTTTTTGTTCTTTTTTTCAACTTTACTTACTGATTATTAATATTTTAAACATAAAATCAGCTATGAAACCTAAAAGTTTTTTACTTTTTTTATATGAAATAGAATGTAAATTATTACG
>CAZLBE010000155.1:0-5639 GCA_964557635.1 uncultured Desulfobacterales bacterium | reverse complement strand
GCTATGTGAGCAGGCCAAAATGGGCGAAGATGAGGTGCTGGCCGAATATTTACGCGCTTGATTAGTTTCTTGAAAATAAAGTCAGGAAAGGTTAAGAAGAGCCACAAAAAAGCAGAGCCTTAAAAAAAGAGAGAGAATAAATTATGAATCTTCAATTGTGTTATATCATTGTTGGCATGCTGCTGATATTTGCCGTGGTTGATCTTGTTGTGGGAGTTAGCAATGATGCTGTTAATTTTTTAAATTCGTCAATAGGATCTAAAGCTGCGCCTTTTTCAATTATAATGGTTGTTGCAAGCCTTGGAATCTTTGCAGGAGTCACATTTTCAGGGGGTATGATGGAAGTGGCGAGAAAAGGAATCTTTCATCCAGGCTTTTTTACCATGCCGGATCTTTTGACCATTTTTCTTGCTGCCATGATGACAGACATCCTGCTGCTTGATCTTTTCAATACCCACGGGCTGCCCACTTCAACAACCGTATCAATTGTTTTTGAACTCTTAGGTGCAGCTGTAGCACTTTCTGTCATCAAGATAAATGCTTCTCCTGACAACAGCATGGCATTGTGGGATTACATCAATACTGCCAAAGCCATAACAATAGTAGGGGGCATTCTTTTATCAATTATTGTGGCATTTATTTCCGGAGCTGTTGCCCAGTTCATTTCAAGGATGATATTCACCTTTGACTATACAAAAAGGCTCAGAAAATATGGAGCATTATGGGGCGGGGTTGCAATGACGGCAATCACTTTTTTTATTCTGGTTAAAGGGGCAAAGGGAGCCACCTTTCTGTCATCTGAAACCGTCAACTGGATAAATATGAATTCACTGACCATAATGGCGGGACTTTTTATTATCTCTGCAGTTATTTTCCAGATTTTGATATCATTTTTCAGGGTAAATATTTTAAAGCCCATTGTACTCATCGGGACATTTGCACTTGCCATGGCTTTTGCAGCCAATGATCTTGTGAACTTCATAGGGGTTCCCCTTGCAGGCCTTAATGCTTTTCAAACTGCAATTGCATCTTCAAATCCACTTCATATAACCATGGAGGCGCTGAACCACAAGGTTCATTCCCAGACATATATCATGCTTCTTGCAGGACTTGTCATGGTGATAACCCTTTGCGTATCAAAAAAAGCCAGATCAGTAACAGAAACCGAAATCCGATTAGGCCAGCAGGATGAGGGGTCAGAAAAATTTGAATCCATCTGGCTTTCCAGAAGAATTGTCAGCCTTTTTGATTCCCTTTTGGAAACCGTAAGATCTGCTGCGCCTAAAACCATAAAGCAGGTCATTTCCCGCCGACTTGCACCTGTAAGCGAAACAGGTGTTTTTTCCACAGAGGGAAAGCCATGCTTTGATCTTTTACGGGCCTCTGTAAATCTTATGGTTGCAAGTGCTGTTGTTTCCTTTGCAACATCAATGAAACTGCCTTTATCAACCACATATGTAACTTTTATGGTGGCAATGGGCACAAGCTTTTCAGATCAGGCCTGGGGACGTGAAAGTGCTGTTTACAGGGTTACAGGTGTTCTAACCGTAATCGGGGGTTGGTTCATGACAGCTTTTATTGCCTTTATTGTCGCGTTTATATTTGCAAATATCCTGGCCTATCTTAAAATACCCGGATTTTTCATTTTAGCGGCATTTGCAGTTTATATGATCAGAAAAAACCACAGGACACATAAGCAGCATGAAAAAAATAAAAATGAGATGAACATATATAATCTGCATGATGTAAAGGATTTTCATGAATCCGTTTCCCAGACCTTTGATCATCTTGCCTTCCTGCTTATGGAAATCAGGAAATCTCTGGATACTGTGTTTGATGCATTGTTTAATGAAGATCTTGACAGATTAAGACAGGAAAGGATGCAGACAAGGCATTTCCAGAAAAGTGCAAATATAATAATAGCTAATATTTTTAAGGTGCTGAGACTGTTATCCAAAGAAGACGATAAAGTGTCATATAACTATTACCAGATAATAAGAAGGCTTCAGAAGCTCACCGACGGCCACAGGGACATTGTAATCCGTGCTGCAATGCATGTGGGAAATCACCACAAGGGGCTTTTAAATGAACAGATAGAGGAACTTAAAGAGATCAAAAAGAATTTTTTAAACATCTTTTTATTAGTTGAGACATCTTTTCGCAACAAGGAAATTGTTGACTGCCAGGATGCAGTGGAACAGTTTCACTATCTAAGGGAACTTGTTGATGATTATAATGAAAACCAGATTGAAAGAATCCGCAACGACTCCTCAAAAACACGCTTGAGCATATTGTTTTATGCAATCAGTGGAAATTGCGTCATGATGGCAAAACAGAACGTCAAACTGTTAGATATTTTCAATGAATCATTCAGGCTTAACCAGAAATGCAGTTAGAGTAAAAGATGTAAGGCGGCATTATGCCATTATCATTGTCATAATTTGTCAAAATCTTTGATTCTTAGAGGCAAATCTGGGCCAATCCAGATCCGCCTCATGGCGGTTATGCAAATTCGTACATAATTGTGAAGATTTCTTCCATGTTGTCAGGTTTTCAAATTTTAAAAAACCTCCATTGCGTACAACTGATAACTGACAACTGATAACTGCGTCTTTGTAGTTTTGGATAATTTAGATTCGCCTTGCGGTCGTTATTTTAAGAGCTCCCGCAGCACATATGGGAGGATGCCGCCGTTTTTGTAATATTCAAGTTCCACATCGGTATCAAGTCTTGATATAACGGAAAATTCAATTACGGTTTTATCATCTTTAATTGCTTTTACCTTTAATTCACCTCCCGGTTTCATGTCCGAAAGGCCTGTAATTTCAAATAATTCACTTCCGTCTATACCAAGACTGTCCCATGTATTCTCTTTTTTCAGCACAAGGGGGAGTACGCCCATGCCCACGAGATTGCTCCTGTGGATTCTTTCAAATGATGATGCAATAACGGCTTTTACACCGAGAAGTTCAGTGCCCTTTGCAGCCCAGTCCCTTGAAGAACCTGTTCCGTATTCTTTTCCCCCAAGTACAACAAGGGGTATGGACTTTTTCCGGTAAGCCATGGATGCATCAAAAACTGATTCAATGGTCCTTTCGGGAAACATCCGTGTAAAACTTCCCTGTTCCTCAACGAGTTTATTCTGTATCCTGATATTGCCAAACGTCCCCCGCATCATAACTTCATGATTTCCCCTTCTTGAACCATAGGAATTAAAATCAGCCTGTTTAATATTGTTTGCAACAAGGTATTTCCCTGCAGGATAATCAGGGGGGATGGCCCCTGCAGGTGAAATGTGGTCTGTGGTAACTGAATCGCCAAGGAAAAGAAGAACTCTTGCCTGTTCAATATCATTTACTGTGGGCAACTCAGATGAAAAATCATTGAAAAAAGAAGGCTGTCTGATGTACATCGATTTCAGATCCCATGGGAATGTTCTGGTCTTTTCAGCATCAATGCCCTGCCACAGTTTGTCGCCTTTAAAGATATTGGCGTATTCATCCATAAAAAACTGCGATTTAACATGTTTTGCAATAGTTTGCTGAATTTCCATTGAATCAGGCCAGATATCTTGCATAAAGACTGGATTGCCATTTTGGGACTCATATCCAACAGGCTCAGATTCCAGGTCAATTGTGATACGTCCGGCAAGTGCATACATGATTACAAGGGCAGGTGACATGAGATAATTTGCCTTGACGCTTTGATGTACCCTTGCTTCAAAATTTCTGTTTGATGAAACAGCTGCCGCCACTACAAGGTTGTTATCTTTAATTGTTTTTTCAACGTCGGGATCAAGGGGACCGCTGTTGCCAATGCATGTCATACACCCGAACCCTGCAATATTAAAGCCTAAGGTGTCAAGGTACCGGAGCAATTCAGCATCTTCAAGATAATCTCTTACCACTTTTGATCCCGGAGAAAGGGATGTTTTGACAAATGCAGGTATTTTAAGTCCTTTTTTCACAGCATTTCTTGCGGCAATGCCAGCTCCGATCATGGCAAAGGGATTGGAAGTGTTAGTGCAGGAACTTATTGCAGCAATGACCAGACTCCCGTTTGTAAGACCTTCTGCTTTTCCTTTGGTAGTATTGGTTTTATCCTCACCTGCCGAATGATTATCCGTTCCAGAGGAAAATTGGTTTGAGAACACTTCGTTAAAGTTATTTTTAACGCTGGAAAGTTCAAGCCTGTCCTGGGGCCTTGAAGGCCCTGCTATACAGGACTTAACAGAGGAAAGGTCAATTTCAACTACTCTTGTAAATTCAATTTTTTCATCGTTTGATGAAAAAAGGCCACATCTTTTGCAGTATTTTTCTACAAGGCGTGCATTTTCACCTCTTCCCGTCATTTCAAGATAGTCAATCGTATTTGAATCAACGGGGAAAAACCCCATGGTTGCTCCATATTCAGGAGACATATTGGCTATTGTTGCACGGTCTGCAAGGGAAAGATCCTTTAAGCCCGGACCTGTGAATTCCACAAATTTTTCAACCACATTTTCCTTTCTTAAAATGCTGGTTATAAAAAGAACTATATCCGTTGCGTTCACTCCTGCAGCAGGTTTACCTGTAAGCTTTACTCCAATAACTTCAGGAAGGACCATGAAATAAGGCTGTCCAAGCATTACAGCTTCTGCCTCAATGCCTCCGACTCCCCATCCAAGCACACCAAGGCCATTGATCATGGTTGTGTGCGAGTCGGTTCCCACAAGTGTGTCCGGACAGGCAACAAGGGTGTTATTGATTGTTTTTGTTGTTATAACATCTGCTAAATATTCAAGATTTACCTGGTGGCATATACCTGACCCCGGAGGAACCACCCTGAAATTATCAAAGCTTTTCTGTGCCCATTTGATCAATTTATAACGTTCTGCATTTCTATTATATTCTTTTTTAACATTAAGTTCTGCAGAATCTTTTGTTCCGTAAAAGTCAAGTTGAATGGAATGATCTATCACCAGATCAACGGGTACTGAGGGATTAATTTTTTCAGGATCTCCTCCTGCATCCTTTAAAGCGTCACGCATGGCCGCAAGGTCAACAACTCCTGGCACGCCCGTGAAATCCTGCATCAGAACCCTTCCAGGGTGGTAAGGAACCATGATAGGGCCATTGCAATTGTTATTATTATCTTGCTCCGGGGTAATACCCCATGAGACAAGATTTGTTATATCCTGATTGGTTACGATTTTTCCATCTTTGTTACGCAAAAGGTTTTCAAGAAGAATTCTTATGGAAAAAGGCAGTCTTTTAATATTTGTTAGACCCTGGCTTTCCAGGTTTGAAATATTATAGATGGTTATTTCTTTCCCATTAAAATTTAATGTTTCCATGCAGTCAGGCAATACCATTTTAATTGTTTATCTCCTTATTTTTATAAAAAATAGAGCGTAAATAGACTACGTCTATTGGCTTCGCGCCTTCGGCCCATAATTTGTTGCGAGGCAATCTGGGCCAATCCAGATCCGCCTCATGGCGGTTTATATGAAAATGCAGTTCAAAGTGTCGACAGCATAGCCCCCTGTGGGTTATAGATCCAGCCCATCAGGACACAAAGGCGATCAGGAATTTTGCCCTGCCGGGCGTTAAGAAGCGCAGGCTGTTTGAGGACATACTTGACCGCAGTTCCTGCGCTTT
>CAZLBE010000154.1:0-5663 GCA_964557635.1 uncultured Desulfobacterales bacterium | reverse complement strand
CCCCACCGGCCTGCACCTACGACACAGATTCTCTTGTTCATAAAATACTCCTTAAGTTGCTTTTAGCTAAGTTGAGCGATTCTTTTCTGGAAATATGCATAACCTACTGATTTTGCAAGATTTATTTAAAAATCCATTTTCACCCATTGGATGAAAGAGCTAATTCTAATAAATTTCTGTAATTTCAAAGAGATAAGTCATTTTTGAAATCTAGAATCGCTCAACTTAGGTTTTAATAAAGGATACCGATGTTTTTTGTGGAGAATTAAAGGGTTACAAAACACTTAATATTTAAAATATCAAGCACTGAATCTTCGGATTTCGGGCTCCAGTATATTCCACAGCTCATTCTTGATATATTCGCAGATATCTTCTTAAAAACTACATAATCATGCCATCCTTCATTTGAATACTTTTTCTCTGTTCTTATCCGATGCCATGAACTATTTTTTTTCTCTTGGATAAAGATCTGCAATTTACCGGGAGGTTTTACTCTAGCTCTTACAAAAAGACAACAAATTCCAGCATTGTCAGTATCAAAATCAAACCTTTTTTTTCCTTTGCTCGGTCCAAACTGAATAACCTTTCTTATGTTTTTCTTCTGATTGCTTAATCTATCAGACTGATCCAATTTCACCCTCAGGACATCAGCCTCTCCATCATTTATAACCGCAGCGCTGAAATCTCCCCGAATGCCCTGCAACGTCAGGTATGGCAATTGCTTAAGCCCTTTCCTGATATTGTCAGCAGATTTTAATTCGCTGTTAGTAAATGATATATTATATTCATGTCCATCAAGTCTGCTGCACATTTTTTCATAATCACTCAAATCATAATTGTATTTATAAAATTTCTCGTTTTCAGCAAAGGCATCAGAGCAGGGCTTCCATATTTCGAAAAAATTGCTTTCCCATGCCTTCTTATAATTAAATTTTACTACAAAATCGCTTAACATCTGTCTTTTATTTCTAAGCCTGTATCTAAAAGGCACACCAAAATAAGCGCTCTTTTGAGGCCAGCTAAAACTTCTCGTATTCACCTTTGCCTTAACAATAATCGGCATTGAATCCATTTTCTTCTCAGCTTTTTTTAAAGCTGCTTTAAACTCGTCATCACTGTAAATTAATGGCCAGGAATTTGATATATATGGTAATGTATCGGTAAGGTAATAAAGCAACGGGATATTCTCGACTGCAAACAAAAAGTCTCCCTTTTTCACATATTCCGGCATAACATTAAGAAGCTGCTGCACTGCTTCAGCCCTTCTCTCGGTGGTCAGAACACCTCTCAGTTTTGGATGCTCCACACTACAGGTCATTTTCATACGCTCAGGACTGTCCCTGTAAGTATACTGCCATGCTGTTGTGACTGAATAGATCAGAATAATGGTAACTGCTGCAATATTTGCTATACGAATATTATCAATCCGAAACAGAAAACAGCCTGCAACAGGTATGGCAAACCACATGCCATATACTGAATTGCGGATACCATTACCCGAACCAAGAGGAACCATAAGAAGGATCAAAATACTTAAAAGTATTAAAAACTCCTCTTTTTCCCTGTCCTGTCTGAAGATGCTCCATAAAAAGAAAATAATAAGAAGAATATACAATACGCCTGTAAATTCAAATATTCTGAACTCAAACCAATTTTTGAAGACCGGCTCCAGAGCCGGAGTATAATAATAACACAAACTTCCCGCTGTAATACCGAACAAAGCCTTAAGTATGTTATTATTTATAAATCTGAATAAGGAAAATATAAGAATACCGGTTAGATATAAAAGAAGTATCACACCGCCGATTTTAAATGTGGCAATGTGATCATTAGTAAACATATCAAACAGATGCGCTCCTGAATAGAGAGATTCTGATGATGCTGCAACATTAAGGATACCGGCTAAAGAATTAATAAATATTTTTAAATGACCGCATAAAAGCATCAGACCGGATACCCCAGCCAGTCCTGACAAAAATCCCAGACCGCGGAAACCATAATCAGACCAGTTTATGCTTCTGTTTTTTATTCGCAGATCATAATAAACAGGAAGCAGAAGAAGAAATACAGCAAGAATATTTGGAAGACGCACAAAAACACATGCTGCAATAACAAAGCCTGCAATAAAACAAGAGGCCCTGCTCCTGTCATTAATACTTCTATATAAAAACAGCCCTGACAACACATAAAAAAGGGCTGTAAGATTATTGTAACTGATCCAGTTGCCGGACGATTTTGTTATAAAAACCAAAGCCAGGAAAAGCATTAAAGCGACATGGGTTTTATTGAAAAACCCTTTCAACACCTGATAAACACAAAAGATTGTAATGTATAAAACAGCCACATATCCCAGCTTTATGCCGATAACACCTGCCCACCCAAAAAGAAAAAGCCATACGCCACCTATTATCTCGGAAAGATAGCATGAAAAACCAGAAACAACCTGATGGGGATGAGTGAAAATAAGATTATAATTGCTTAACCAATATCCCATATCAGTAAAATCAAGTCCCTGCCGGATAAAAAGCAAAGGATAGACCACAATCAGAAATGCAATGATATTAAAGGGCAGGGTCTGTTTCTGTTTTGTATATGAAAGATTTATGTAAGCGTTCATAGGTTAATGGTTCAAGGCTTTAGCCTGGTTCCCATGCTCCTGCGTGGGAACCCATGGTATGCATTCCCACGCTGGAGTATGGGAACGAGAAACAAAAAGCCTTCAGACTATTCACCTGAATTTATAAAATTCTTGTATTCCTTCAACGACCCTGTGTACCTGACGGTCCGTCATCTCATAAAACAGAGGCAATCGCACCACACGCTCACTTAAATTATCGGTATGGTATAAACCGCCGTTTGCTCTGCCATACTTCATGCCGGCCGGAGATGAGTGCAGAGGAATATAATGAAATACTGCATTTATATTTTTATTTTTCAGATAATTGATTAAACCTGTACGCTCTTCAAGCGAAGCAGTAATAATATAAAACATATGGCCATTGCCAGTATCAGTATGATCGACCCATGGCAATCTGATCAATCCTTTGGTGGAAAGGGGCTCAAGTAACTTATAATAGAGATTGAAAATTCTGCGTCTTTCCATGATAATTTCTTCACTCATTTCAAGCTGTGCATAAAGAAATGCGGCTGCCATTTCGCCAGGCAGAAATGATGACCCCACATCCACCCATGTATATTTATCCACCTCTCCCCGGAAAAACTTTTTTCTGTTTGTCCCTTTTTCCCAGATAATCTCTGCCCGTTCAATAAATCTTTCATTATTCAGCAAAAGAGCGCCGCCTTCTCCACTGATGATATTCTTAGTCTCATGAAAACTCAGAGCTCCGATATCTCCGATAGTTCCCAGGGGCTTCCCATTATATTCCGAAAGAAACGCCTGAGCCGCGTCTTCAACCACCAAAAGATCATGGCGTTTGGCAATTTCCATGATCTCATCCATGGCGCATGGCACTCCGGCATAATGCACAGGAACGATGGCCTTGGTGCGAGGAGTAATTGCCTGTTCGATCAGCGTTTCATCAATATTAAGCGTATCCCTCCTGATATCAACAAAGACAGGGACACCCCCGCGCAGTACAAAGGCATTGGCTGTAGAGACAAAAGTGTAAGACGGCATGATGATCTCATCGCCGGGCACTATGCCGCATAAAATAGCCGCCATTTCCAGCGCGCCGGTACAGGAATGCGTCAGCAGCGCCTTATTGCAGCCTATGTGTTTTTCCAGCCATGCATGGCATTTCCCGGTAAACGGTCCACCTCCTGAGAGATGCAGATTGGCATGCGCCTGTCTGATGTACTCTAATTCTTTCCCTGTCATGTATGGTTTGTTGAAGGGTATTTTCATACAGTACACTCCACTATAATGTGTGTATAAGGGGATTTGGAAAACAATCTATAAGTGGCTGGAAATGCTAAAACAGACCGAATATCAGGCAGCAAAATTTTCACGAAACAAAACCAGAATTTTTGCGTGCAATTAAAAGCAGCGAGCCACCGGCCGGAAATGAAAGACCTAGACGAATCATAGATCGTTCCAGATCAAGGACTCTTTCCAATATATAATTTAATAAACCGCTGATTCTCAACTCAGATGTCGGATCAAACTGATCAGACTGCTTATTCTTTAAACGAGATATAATCATTAGTGGTAATAATATTGATACGAAGGAGGTCATCCTCAACACTTTAAAACCCGCTCGCTCAACCTTCATTTTTAATTCTCGCGCACAATATCTGCGCACATGGCAGCTATACTCATCCATATAACTCCACAGGAAAGCATGCTGAGGCACTGTCAGGATAATTCCTCCTTTATGTTTACATGCTTGATGCATCTGTTTCAGCACCGCTTCATCATCTTTAATATGTTCAAGCACATCAAAGGCGCCAATCACGTCAAATTCATTTTCAAAGGGAATCTGGCAAGCATCCATCTGGAATAATTTAGCCTTTTTCAAGCGTTTTGCCGCATAGGTAAGACCAGTACTGAATATTTCACTTCCGCATAAGGCAAGATAGGGAAATGCCTTTTCAATCCCTGAAAGCACATAGCCGGTCCCGCATCCAATCTCGAATACGCTTTTGGCCTGCGGAAAATATTTCCCCAAGGCCCAGATCAACAATTTGTTGCGTGATCTGAACCAGAAATTCCCATCCTCTACCTTGAACAACTGCTCAAAATATCCCTCTCCGAATCCGTCATTTGCTGCGGAAAGATCCGGAGCAAATGACAAAAAACCATTAACGACTTCAGGGGATTTATTGCAGGAAGGACAACGCCAATCTTCCGTTGCGAATCTATACCCGCATGACAGACACACCTTCAACCCAACCTCATTGTTTCTTTCCCACAATAATTAATGAACCGGAAAAAAGACTCAGGAACTCCAATCCTGCTTTATCTCCGCAAAAAGAAATTGTTTTAATTAGTTTAATCAGTTTGTCATAAAAAAAGGAAGAAGCCGTTTCATTGGCCCCTATAGTCAACTCAATTGTTTTAAAACCGGCAGCTCGAATGATTTTCTTTAGAGTATTTTTATTGAAATCATATAAATGCCTTGGCGCTCCAAACGGTACAATTTTTTTTCCTAACAACCTGTTAAGCCTGAAGAAACCTTCCAGACATGGGACCCTTATAATAATAATTCCTCCCTCATTAAGTAAATCATAATTCAGTTTCAAAACCTGTAAAGGATCAAGAAAATGCTCGAGGCTGGCAAGCATAACGATTACATCATATTTAATGTCTTTAAAATTATGCGAAACAAAATCACCGTTTATTATTTCCGCCCCGGAATTTCTGTTTTTACATTCCTCTGATATTTGTATATCCGGCTCAATTCCCGTTAAGTTTTTGTACCCTTTTCTCTTAAGCAATTCAAGAAAATAGCCATAACCACAACCTATTTCTAAAATACGATCCTTCGGATTTTTTGAAAAACGACTTAATAATTTGTACGCCTGATTAAAAGATTCAATATTGTGCCATTTCCTTAAATCAGGACTGTGGCTACCGGAAAAAAAATACTTGTAATATTCCCGTAACTCTGCATCGGAAGGGTGAGGAGAAACATATATGAGACCACAATTCCTACATTTGAAGATTTTAAAAACTCCCTCTTCAAAAAGAAAATCTCTTTTAT
>CAZLBE010000153.1:2600-5699 GCA_964557635.1 uncultured Desulfobacterales bacterium | reverse complement strand
CAATTTCAGGCAATTGGTTTTCTTTGTAGAGACACAATAATAACATTAGCTCAGACAGTTTATAATCCAGATAAGCATCGCATTTTAGATAAAGTTAAAGTTAGTAAAACGGATGCAAAAAGAATGTTGGAAGCATATATTGCAGTAGAATTATCCTGTACATCAAATGAAAAATTAAGAAAATATGCGAAAATACACTTGAATCATGTATGGAACTTCTTGTTCCCGGCGCCATAAGAAGCCTTGCTGACAGAAGGCTGTCATATCCCGTCAATATCATGCACAATGGTGAACTGCTTAAAGATCCGCATTATATCTATTCAGGAGAATATAAAGGAGATGAAGACAGAAAAAGAAAACCGGCTTATCACAACGGTACTGCCTGGACATGGCTTTTTCCCGTATTCTGCGAAGCCTGGGCAGAGACTTTTAAGGCAAAAGGAAAAAAAACCGCCCTTGCCTGGCTTACAAGCTCATTGTCTCTTATGAAAACAGGATGTGCAGGTTATATTCCTGAAATCCTTGACGGCGATTCTCCACACAGCCCCAGGGGATGCGATGCCCAGGCATGGGGTGCAAGCGAGCTTGCAAGGGTATTATTAAAATTAACGAATCGATTGTGAACGGTTACAAACTAACGAGGTTATTTATGACATCAACTGGAAAAAAAAGTCCACGCATACTCATTGTAACACCTGAAGTAACCTATCTTCCCGAAGGCATGGGGGATATGTCAAATTTTTCTGCAAAGGCAGGAGGACTTGCAGATGTATCAGCAGCCCTTATCAGCTGCCTTTTTGACCTTGGAGCCGATGTCCATGTTGCCCTGCCCGATTTCAGGTCTATCTTTGACGGCTATCTTCCAAAATTGTTCAACAGGGATCTTGAAAGAATAACAAAAAGAATAGAAAATGAAAGAATCCACCTTGCAGAGGATCGGGTTTTTTATTATCTTCAGCACGTTTATTCAGGGTATTCCAGAGAGGATATCCATGTTTCCCTTGCATTTCAAAGGGAAGTTATTAACAACATAATACCAAGGGTTGAACCGGATATTATTCACTGCAATGACTGGATGACAGGTCTTATTCCTGCCATGTCAAGAAGGCTTGGCATTCCGTGCCTTTTTACTGTCCATAATATTCATACAATGACAGAAACCATGGCTCAAATTGAGGACAGAGGTATTGATGCTGCAGCCTTCTGGAATTATCTTTATTTTAGAAACACCCCGCATAGTTATGAGGAGAGCAGAGAGCATAACCCCGTTGATTTTTTAACTTCAGGTGTCTTTGCCTCACATTATGTAAATACTGTAAGCCCCACATTTTTAAAGGAAATTATTGAAAACAGGCATCCGTTTGTTGAACCCTGTCTGCAGCAGGAGCTATCTAATAAGTATTATGCAGGATGTGCCGACGGAATTTTAAATGCCCCTGATCCTGAATTTAACCCTGCAGTGGACGAAATGATACAGTTTAATTACGGCCCGAAAAATCACAGGATAAAAAAACGTGAAAACAAAACATATCTCCAGGAGATGTTAGGTCTTGATGTGGATGAAAACGCCCCGGTTTTTTTCTGGCCTTCAAGACTTGATCCTGTGCAGAAGGGATGTGATCTTTTAAGTGATATTACCTATGAAATAGTTTCGAAATACTGGGACAGCAAACTTGAGCTTATTTTTGTTGCAAACGGTGCCTTTCAAAAACATTTCCATGATATTGCTGATTTCCACGGAATAAGAAACAGGGTTTCCGTGAATGATTTTAATGAGGCGCTTTCGCACCAGGCTTTTGCCTCATCGGATTTTCTTTTTATGCCCTCTTCATTTGAACCCTGCGGCCTGCCCCAGATGACAGGGTGTATTTACGGCACACTTCCAATTGTTTTTGACACAGGCGGCCTGCACGACACCATAAAACAGCTTGACCCTGATAATGGCACAGGAAACGGATTTTTATTCAATGTCCACGATTCAAATGGCTTAAAATGGGCAGTTGACAGGGCAATGGATTTTTATTTTCTTGATGATTCAATTAAAGAAAGGGAAATAAAAAGGATAATGACGGATAGTGTCCTTGAATTTAACCACACAGCATGTGCTGAAAAATACATAAATTTATATGAAAAAATGCTTGAAAGACCATTTATTGTCTAAAGCGGGCTATGCCCGCAACCCATGTGCTTACATTTCTTGCTTTTTATTACAGAAATTCAGGGGTAAGGCACTAAAGCGGCAAAGCCGCAGTTGTCAGTTGTCAGCACTAAAGGTTTTTATATGAAATAAAGATATTAAAAATTTTGGACTCCTTCTCGATTTTAGGGAAGATAAATTAGTACCGATATGCTTTTACTGACAACTGATAACTGATAACTGATAACACAGTGAAATTATTTTTATGAAAGTCTATAATACTAAAATTTTCAATGACCCTTATCTTCTGCCCCATGCGGAAATAATTTCACAACGCCTTGAATATATCCATAAAAGAAGAGAAGAGTTGATTCAAACCCATGGTTGCTCTTTAAATGATTTTGCAGATTACCATAAATTTTTCGGACTTCATTTAATTCACGGTGAATGGGTTTTCAGGGAATGGGCTCCCAATGCAGAGTCGGTTTATATTACAGGCGATATGACAGGCTGGAAAACAGATGAAAAATTTTCCCTTTTAAAAACAGATGAAAATGGAATCTGGGAAAAACATTTTGATATTGACACTTTCAATCATAAAGATCTTTACAGGTTAAAAATAAAATGGAAAGACGGCGAGGGAGACAGGATTCCAAGTGCTGCAATAAGGGTTGTTCAGGACCCGGACACCCTGATTTTTAATGCTGAAGTGTGGAATCCTCCTGTAAAATATCAATGGAAATGCCCTGTTTTTAAAACAGATAATGACAGAGCCCTCTTGATATATGAAGCCCATCCGGGCATGGCACAGGAGCGGGCTGGTGTGGGAACTTTCAGGGAATTTGAGAAAAGAATACTGCCCCGAATAAAAAATGCCGGCTATACTGCAATCCAGCTTATGGCAGTCCAGGAACATCCGTATTACGGGTCATTCGGGTATCATGTATCAAATTTTTATGCCC
>CAZLBE010000153.1:0-2500 GCA_964557635.1 uncultured Desulfobacterales bacterium | reverse complement strand
CAGGAACATCCGTATTACGGGTCATTCGGGTATCATGTATCAAATTTTTATGCCCCGTCATCAAGATTTGGAACCCCTGATGATTTAAAAAGCCTTATTGATGCAGCCCATAATCTCGGAATAAAAGTGTTCATGGATATAATCCACTCCCATGCGGTGAATAACGAGGTAGAGGGAATAAGCTGCTTTGACGGCACACATCATCAGTTTTTCCACAAAGGGGAAAAAGGATACCACAGACTGTGGGATTCAAGGTGCTTTGATTACGGCAAAGATATGGTTTTAAAATTTCTCCTATCCAACTGCAGATACTGGAAGGAGGAGTTCAGAGTGGATGGTTTCAGGTTTGACGGGGTAACCAGCATGCTGTTTTCAGATCATGGTTTAAACCGGGCTTTTACAACCTATGACGATTATTTTAAAAAAAATGACCTTGATCTTGATGCCTTAACCTATCTTTTTCTTGCTAATGAACTTATCCATGGGTTTCCTTCCGATCCAGGTATTTCTTCTAATTCAGGTATTTCTTCCACTTCAGGCATTGCTTTGAATGCAGCTATTTCTTCTGATTCAGATATTGCTTCGGATTCAGGTATTTCTTCCCAATACGTAACAATTGCCGAAGATGTCAGCGGATATCCAGGCATAGCAGCTCCTGCCGATAAAGGGGGAACCGGCTTTGATTACAGGTTTGCCATGGGGGTTCCCGATTTCTGGATAAAATTATTAAAAGAGTACAAAGATGAAGACTGGCCCCTGGAAAAACTCTGGTATGAGCTTAATTCAAGAAGAAACGAGGAAAAAAGCATAAGTTATGTGGAATCCCATGACCAGGCTCTTGTGGGTGATCAGACACTTATGATGAGGCTGATGGGGAAAGATATTTACACTTCAATGGGAAAACACACAGCCAACATAAAAACCGTAAGAGCTGTAGCACTTCATAAAATGATCAGACTTATTACTTTTGCAACTGCGGGAAACGGGTATTTAAATTTCATGGGAAATGAGTTTGGACATCCCGAGTGGATCGATTTTCCAAGTTCCAAAAACAACTGGTCATATCACTATGCAAGACGACAGTGGTCCCTGCGGGATAATAAAAATCTTTTCTTTTACAATCTTGCAGAATTTGACAGAAAAATGTTAAAAATTGCTTTGCAATACACCCTTTTGAACGGAACGTATCCTTTTCTCCTGCATATACATGAAGAAAACAAAATTATTGCATTTAAAAGGGGCAGACTTGTTTTTATTTTCAATTTCAACGCATCAACATCTTTTTCAGACTATCTCTTTGATGCCCCGCCCGGCAGATATAAAATGATTTTAAACACAGATTCCAGCATTTTTGGCGGTAAAAACAGATTAATACCTGATCAGGTCCATTTTACCATCCATGAGCCAGAGGCTTATGGTAACAGAGATCTTTTAAGCCTCTATCTTCCCGCAAGAACAGCTGTTGTACTCAAACAATCCATATAACCGCCATGAGGCCGCCCTCTGTGGGTGATAGATCCATCCCAGAACAGTCGGCGGGAATTTTGCCTTGCCGGTCTAAAGCGCAGGAACTGCGGTCAAGTATGTCCTCAAACAGCCTGCGCTTCTTAACGCCCGGCAAGGCAAAATTCCTGATCGCCTTTGTGTCCTGATGGGCTGGATCTATCACCCACAGAGGGCTCCGTAGTCGACACTTTGAACTGCATTTTCATAAAATTTTTTTTAATGTCTTATATTCTACGCCCATAATTCAGACAAATCTATTGTTAAACCTTCAACAGCCCTGCTTTCAAGAGTATCATTTTCATTCAAGTATTCCGGCTTGCTATATTTGACGCCCTTAAAATGGTAGATCATGACATACTTTGCATCAGGATTAACAATCCAATATTCTTTAACACCGTGCTTTTCATAAAGCAGCAATTTTTCGGTCTGATCTTTATAAGATGTAGAGGGGGACAATATCTCTACCGCAATATCCGGCGCGCCAAGACATCCCCGTTTATCAATCTTATTCTGGTCACATATGACAACAATATCCGGCTGCACAACGGTTTTCAGCTCTTCATCGGTTTCATGTTCAGTTTCTGCAAGCCGCACATCAAAAGGAGCTACAAAAGCCTCACATTGTTTATTTTTTAAAAAATTATACAAGATGCCTGATAATTTAAAAGAAATGCTCTGATGCTCAGTATTAGGTGCAGGAGACATATCATAGGCCACACCTTCTATTATTTCCCATCTCTCATCATCAGGCCAGGAAAGATAATCTGCATAACTGAATGTCTTACCTGATTTTTTAGCTGATGGGGCCATTTTTTACCCTCACAAGAAAGAATTAATCACAACTCCAGAATACACTTTTCCCTAACAGTCTTAAGACTTAGAACCTGAGTAATTTTTTTATAACGGCCATGAGGCCAATCTGGATTCAAGCCCAGACCCGCCTCAAAGAATCAAAGATTCTGACAAATTATGGGCCAAAGGCGCGAAGCCAATA
>CAZLBE010000152.1:4268-5730 GCA_964557635.1 uncultured Desulfobacterales bacterium | reverse complement strand
AAGGAGAACATAATGTCAGTACATATGCAGAGACAGATAGAAAAACTTAAAAAAGAAATTTTATCCATTGGTGCCATGGTTGAAGACAGGTTTCAGAAGGCAATTCTTGCCATACAGAAGGAAGATTTAAAACTTTCGCAGAAAATCATTGATACTGACTTTGAAATTGATGACAGGGAAATAGAAATTGAAGAAGAATGCCTTAAAATACTGGCCTTATATCAACCTGTTGCCCTGGATTTAAGATTTATTGTGGCTGTTATAAAGATAAATAATGACCTTGAAAGAATAGCAGATTATGCGGTGAATATTTCATTAAGATTCAAAACATCTTTCAATGACCACAGAAAATTCAGATATGACTACACTGCAATGGCTGATCAGGCGGCAAAAATGCTTGAAATGAGCCTTGATGCGCTGGTCTATATGGATGTTG
This sequence comes from uncultured Desulfobacterales bacterium, assembly GCA_964557635.1. GTDB lineage: Bacteria > Desulfobacterota > Desulfobacteria > Desulfobacterales > Desulfobacteraceae > WGCX01. The sequence continues at coordinate 5,294 of CAZLBE010000152.1, read as the reverse complement.
ATATGGCATACAAAATCCTTAATATGGATGAAGAGGTTAATGCAATGAGAAATGATGCCTATGCTTCAATGAAGAAAGACATCCTGACTAATCCTGAAATGGTTGCGGAAATAATAAATATGTACCTTATTTCAAGGCACCTTGAGAGAATAGGCGATCATACGAAAAATATTGCAGAAGAGGTAATATATCTGATAGAAGGAGATATCATAAGGCATATTAAACTCTGAGATATTTTTTATATCGTTTCATAGTATGTTTACTATTTTCCGGCATGCAGATCAGGGCAAATCCGAATTGTAATCTGCAATGCAATAAATTCTATCATTAACCTATAATATTTTAAATTTTTAAAGAAGATAAAATGCCAAAAGAAACCATTTTGATTGTTGATGATGAAGAAGACATCATTGAGTTAATAAAATTTAACCTGAAAAATGAGGGTTATTCTATTTTAACGGCCATGACAGGGGAACAGGCCATAAAAATTGCAAAAAAATACACGCCTGATCTGATTGTGCTTGATCTGATGCTGCCGGGGATGGATGGCCTGGAGGTGACTGACTATCTTAAAAATTTTGAGATTACAAAAGATATCCCTATTGTCATGGTAACGGCAAAGGGAGATGAATCCGATGTGGTCACAGGCCTTGAGCTCGGAGCCACAGATTATATATCAAAGCCATTCAGCCCAAAGGTTATGGTAGCAAGGATCAGGGCTATTTTGAAACGACGCAGAAAAAAAAGCATCAATATCCACGGTACAATAAAGAAAGAGGGAGATATTATTATAGACCGTGCAAGACATATGGTTTTTATAAAGGACAAGCCGGTTAATCTGACTTTATCAGAATTTGAAATGCTTGCCTTTCTTGCTGAAAAAAAAGGATGGGTGTTTACAAGGGACCAGATCGTAAATGCAGTCCACGGTGAGAATTATGCAGTCACGGAAAGAAGTATTGATGTGCTTGTTGCCGGACTGCGCAAAAAATTAAAAGACCATTCTTCTGTTATTGAAACGGTCAG
>CAZLBE010000152.1:0-4168 GCA_964557635.1 uncultured Desulfobacterales bacterium | reverse complement strand
TCTGATACTTTTCAACCAAATCTTCCGGTAATATAATCCTGAGTCTGTTTTTTTCCCGGTTTTGTGAAAATTGTGGATGTATCATCATATTCTATAAGTTTTCCAAGATAAAGAAACCCAGTAAAATCAGACACTCTTGCTGCCTGCTGCATATTATGTGTAACGATCACTATGGTATAATCCTGTTTTAACTCGTCAATTAACTCCTCAATTTTCAGGGTTGAAATGGGATCCAGGGCAGAAGCAGGCTCATCAAGGAGCATAATCTCAGGTTTAATGGCAATTGCACGGGCGATGCACAGACGCTGCTGCTGCCCGCCTGATATTTCAGTACCGGACTGGTTCAATTTATCCTTTACCTCTTCCCAGATGGCAGCTTTTCTAAGCGCCCACTCCACGCGTTCATCCATTTTTGATCGTGACAACCGCTCATACAATTTCACCCCAAAGGCTATATTATCATATATACTCATGGGGAAAGGAGTGGGCTTTTGAAACACCATACCCACTTTTGCACGCAAGAGATTCAAATTTTCACCTTTGCCGAGAATATTTCTACCGTCAAGCAGGATCTCTCCCGTTGCAGTCTGCCTTGGATACATCTCATAAATGCGGTTGAAACAGCGCAGAAGTGTGGACTTACCACATCCGGACGGGCCTATGAAAGCCGTGACCTTATTGGTGAGAATATCCAATGAAATTGAATGTAACGCTTTAAAATTATCATAAAAAAAATCAAGACCTCGCACAGACAATTTTGCATCATTAACTATATCTGCCGCGTCATATGAAACGCCATAGTCTCTTTTTTTCTTAAGATGCCGGGCACCGGAAACCATTAAATCCGAACTTATGTTCACCCTGTCATGGTCAAAAAATGTATAGTCAGTTATACTTGATGTGTCTAAATCCATGGTGTTGTTACCTCTATTAAAAAACCGTTTTTGAAGTTTTTAAAAATACCCGTACTAAAATATTAATAATCAGGATGGTCAAAGTGATCAATACTGCTCCTGCCCATGCAAGATGCTGCCAGTCATCATAGGGGCTCATGGCAAATTGGAAAATAACCACGGGCAGATTGGCAATGGGTGCATTGAGTGAATGAGTCCAGAACTGATTATTAAGTGCAGTAAACAGCAGAGGCGCAGTCTCTCCGCTTATTCTTGCCACGGCAAGCAGTACACCGGTTAAAATGCCGCTTCTTGCCGCACGGAACACGATTGAAATAGTAATTTTCCACTGGGGTGTTCCAAGGGCTGCCGCTGCCTCACGCACGGAATTGGACACGAGGTGCAGCATATCCTCGGTGGTTCTCACAACAATGGGAAGTGCGATCAAAGCCAGGGCAAGGGAACCTGCCCATGCAGAGAAATGCCCCATTTTCACCACAACCACCTCATAGATAAACACACCAAGAACAATTGAGGGGGCACTTAAAAGAATGTCATTGGCAAAACGTATAACAATTGCAATCTTTGATTCCCTTGCAAATTCCGAAAGATAAGTACCTGCAAGAATACCGGCAGGTGCACCAATCAGCACGCCAACAAAGGTCATGATAACACTTCCGAGGATAGCATTACCAAGGCCGCCGCTGCTTCCGGGAGGTGGTGTGGCAAGATAAAAAACCGAGGGTTTCAGATATAAAAGCCCCTGACTCATTAATGTCCACAACAGCCATACCAGCCAGAACAAACCAAAAACCGTGGTTAAAAACGAGGCGATCATTACAAAAGAATTGACAAATTTTCTACGTCGATAAAGGCTTTGACCGTTATTTAAACCCTGACCGTTATTTAAACCGTAACCATTATTTAAACCATAACCATTATTTAATTCTGTCATCATTTCCGCCTTTCCAGCTGCCCTGCTGTACGAAACAGCAGAAATTTTGCCATGGCAAGGATAATAAATGTAATTAAAAAGAGAATTAACCCAAGCTCAATCAGCGATGAAGTGTACATCTTTCCAACGGCTTCGGTGAACTGGTTGGCAAGGCTTGATGATATGGAGCTTCCCGGCATGAACAATGAAGTATGAATACGATTGGCATTTCCAATGACAAAGGTGACTGCCATGGTCTCACCAAGGGCTCGGCCAAGTCCAAGCATTATCCCGCCTGCAACACCGGTTTTCGTGTATGGAAGAACCACATGCCGGACAACTTCCCAGGTAGTAGCGCCCATGCCAAATGCGGATTCCTTTAAAACAGGGGGAACCACTTCAAACATGTCCCTTATTACAGCACTCATGAACGGAATTATCATAATGGCAAGAATGATTCCCGCAGTAAGAACCCCTATGCCAAGGGGCGGACCGGAAAATAATTGCCCGATCAAAGGCACAGGGCCCATGCATGAAGAGATAAAAGGCTGGACATAATCACCGAATAAAGGTGCAAATACAAACAGCCCCCACATTCCATAGATAATACTTGGAATGGCTGCAAGCAGTTCCACGGCAATCCCTATGGGTCTTTTCAGAAACTGCGGGCAAAGCTCCGTAATAAACAACGCGATGCCAAAACTTACAGGAACCCCGATCACCATGGCGATAATCGACGTGACAAGGGTTCCGTAAATGGGTACCAAAGCACCAAATTCCTCTGTGACCGGATTCCATGATGAACTTGACAGAAAACCAAAACCAAATTTTTTTATTGAGGGGGCGGCACCAATAAAAAGTGATACAATAATGGCAATAATCACCGCAAGAACAGCCCATGCAGAAAACCGTGTACAATAATAAAACAACCTGTCTAAGACAACACCCCGCTTAATACTGGCACTTATCAAATGATCGCATTTTATGCCGGTATTAAACAGGCTGCTGTTCATGGAACCATCCAGCGCATTTTCAGTATTCATATCTGCCTTAATTTTTGTATTCAACATTGAATTAACCGGTTTGCACAAAATAAATTTCGCAATTTTACTTCCGGATACTGCGATTGTTCGTATCCACTATATCTCTGGTCCATGTCGCTTCCACCAGGTTAACCACATTGGCTGGCATTGGAATATAATCAAGATTCCGGGCCATATTTGCGCCATTTTTGTATGACCAGTCAAAAAATTTCAATACAGCCTTTGCAGTATCCGGCTTGTTCTGTGTTTTGTACATCAAAATAAAACTTGCACCTGTAATGGGCCAGCTGTCTTTACCAGGCTGATTTGTAAGGACCATGTAAAAACCCTTTGCATGTGTCCAGTCCGCATTCGCTGCTGCTGCCTGAAAGGTTTTACCGGAAGGTTCAACATATCCGCCGTCGCGGTTTTTTAATTTTACGTAAGCCATATGGTTCTGCAGAGCATAGGCATACTCAACATACCCTATGGAACCATTGATACGCATTACATATGATGCAACTCCTTCATTACCTTTTCCACCAATACCTACAGGCCATGCAACAGCCTTGTTATTCCCGACCTTGTTTTTCCACTCTGCACTGACCTTGGAAAGAAAATTTGTAAAAATCCAGGTTGTACCGGAACCATCTGACCTGTGAACAACCATAATGCTCTTTGAAGGCAGTTTAACAAAAGGATTCTCAGCCTTGATTCGACGATCATTCCATTTTGTAATTTTCCCAAGATAAATGTCTGCGAGAAGGCTGTTGCTGAGTTTAAGTTCTCCTTTGCCAACGCCTTTAACATTTACCACAGGCACCACACCGCCCATAATCATGGGAAATTGAAGCAGACCGTATTGATCAAGATCTGCAGGCTTAAGCGGCGCATCCGATGCCCCGAAATCCACGGTTCTTGCCTTTATCTGCTTAATTCCGCCACCGGAACCGATTGACTGGTAAATAAATTTAACGCCGGTTTTCCGATTATAGGCTGCAGCCCACTTTGAATAAACCGGATAGGGAAAAGAAGCCCCTGCACCTGTAATAGATCTCACCTCTGAAGCAAACCCCGAAGGAACGGTAAACAAAAGAGTAATTCCCACAATAACCATAATTTTCAACACTGATTTAACCATCTTTTACCTCCAAAAAAAATTAATAAAATATACCGACCGATTGTTAGGATTTTGTTAAGAGAAAATTAGGCTTTCATTAAACCACACATCAGCATTCAGTTCTTAATTCCTAAATTTCTGATTTCGTGCCTTACCCCTGAATTTTTGTAATAACCGCCATGAGGCGGATCTGGTTTTG
>CAZLBE010000151.1:0-5746 GCA_964557635.1 uncultured Desulfobacterales bacterium | reverse complement strand
TATGAAACAGAATCTTTTGACATTTTTAGATGGCGGGGTTCATCCCGAAGAAGGGAAGGACCTGACTGCACATCTTCCAGTTGAAGCCATGCCAACTCCCGATGAAGTTGAAATTCTGCTCAGCCAGCATTTTGGTACTCCATGCCAGCCTGTGGTTAAGAGAAAATCCACGGTGACAGAAGGAGATCTCATTGGTGAGGTTACTAAGGGACTCGGCGCTGCAATCCACTCAAGTGTAACGGGAAAAGTTAAAACCATTGGCAGCGCACCACACCCCATGAGGATTTCAACCCAGTCTGTTGCCATTGAAACGGATCATGATGCACCCAAAAAGGAATATTCTCCGTGCGACTGGCAAGCCTTATCCCGTGAAGAACTCATTTCAAGGGTAAAAAATGCCGGGATTGTGGGGATCGGAGGGGCAGGGTTTCCAACCCATGTCAAGCTTTCACCGCCTCCACAGGCTAAAATTACAACCCTTATCCTCAACGGTGCTGAATGCGAGCCATATCTTACCATAGACCACAGGCTTATGCTTGAAAATGCAGATAAAATCATTGAGGGTGCAAAAATTATACTTGCCATCCTCGGTATCGAGGACTGCCATATTGGCATAGAGGCCAATAAACCAGATGCAATTGAAGCCATGTCAAAGGCAGCAAAGGATGGATGCTCTTCATCAAACTGCAGCATAAGTGTTGACGCTTTAAAGGTGAAATATCCCCAGGGTTCTGAAAAACAGCTCATTGAAAGCATAACAAAACGCAGAGTTCCGGCCTTTGGACTGCCCATGGATGTAGGGGCAGTTGTACAGAATGTGGGAACTGCCAAAGCTATTTTTGATGCAGTTGTACTCAATAAACCCCTTTATGAAAAACTTGTTACAATATCAGGCCTTGGCATTAACCGGCCTGCCAATCTGTCCGTTAAAATTGGAACAAGACTAAAGGATATTGTGGCTTTTCTTGGAGGAACAAAGGAAAATCTTGCAAAGGTTGTTCTGGGTGGTCCCATGATGGGCTTTGCAATTCCAAACCTTGATTTTCCCGTAACCAAAACAACTTCAGGTGTTCTTTTTCTTACAAATGATGAAATCGACACCACCCCTTACGGCCAGTGCATTCGCTGCGGCTGGTGTCTTGAGGCCTGTCCCATGGGATTGTCTCCCAATGAAGTGGGCATCTATGTTGAGGCCGGGCGTGCAGAGGAAACAGGAAAATTTGGAGTTTTTGAATGTTTTGAATGCGGTAGCTGCGCATATGTATGTCCTGCAAAAAGACCTCTCGTACAGTTCATCCGCATCGCAAAAATGAAGGCAAAAAGATAGTTGAATTTTGCGTTAAAATAAAAGTTATAATGCTAAATGAAGGAGGAGAATCATTAAAAACAAGAACGAACAGACGAGCTTTACAGCAGAGAATCAGGACCTTTGGGTCGTGTCTGTTTCTCCCCATGTCAAGAGCAAGGAGACGGTCGGCAAGATCATGTGGACAGTCTCTGCTACCCTTGTCCCTCTGCTTGTCAGCTCCATATTTATTTTTGGTTTTCGGACGCTTGTTATTACCGCTGTAAGTGTTTTAAGTTGCGTGGCCGTTGAGGTGATTTCCCAGAAATGCCTGCACCGCCCTGTGACCATAAAAGACGGAAGTGCCGTTTTGACAGGACTTTTACTTGCCTATGTCATTCCTCCGGGTGTCTCTATATGGATGCCTGTATTAGGAGCTGTGATGGCTATTTATGTTGCCAAACACCTGCTTGGAGGCATAGGTTCCAACATCTTTAACCCCGCCCTTATAGGACGGGCCTTTCTCATGGCTACTTTTCCCGTTGCCATGACTTCGGCATGGCTTTCACCTTCGGCAGGAGGCTTTTTCGGCCATGTTGGCACAGGTGTTGATGCTGTTTCAACGGCAACACCGCTTTTTGTACTGAAACATTTCGGTATGCAGGGAGTCATTGATAAATTCGGCTCCCTTCCAGCTGTATATAACCATTTTTTAATGGGATTAAGACCCGGATGTATAGGTGAAACCTCTGCTATTCTGATTATACTTGGAGGCCTTTTCCTTTTATACATGAAATACATATCCTGGCATATCCCGGCTTCCGTAATTGCATCTGTGGCATTTTTTACCTGGATTTTTGGTGGTGACGGCTATTTCACCGGTAATCCCATACTTGCAGTTCTGTCAGGTGGCGTTCTGCTTGGTGCAGTTTTTATGGCAACGGATTATGTCACAGCTCCGAATCAGCCCATTGCAAAACTTATATATGGAACCGGTATTGGTGCGATTACCGTTTTAATCCGTTTAAAAGGCGGATATCCGGAGGGGATTTGTTATGCAATTCTCCTTATGAATGCCATTACCCCTACCCTTGAAACACACTTCAGACCGAGGCGTTTTGCTCCGCCCAAAGGAGCTGCCAAATGAAAGAGATAATACGCATCACACTTGGACTGACCATAACCTGTCTTATTGCAGGAATAATCATGGGCGGCGTTTTTACTGCAACGGAAAAGGCCAAGGAGCATAATGAATACCTTAATGTCAGGAATACAATGACAGGTATGCTTGGCTTTAATACCGTGCATCCTGCCCCTGCAGATTTAAGGCTCTACACCCTTTACCGTTATATACTTGATGAAAATGGTACAAAAAGTATTGGTTATGTACTGCCGGTAAAAAAAGATAACAAAATTTCCTACGCTCTTGTCACAGTGGGCCTTGACGGAAAATTTAAAGGTCTGCTCGGTTTAAATATTTCAGAAGATAAAATATCAAATATTGAGGAGCGTAAAACAGCCCTTGATGCTGTAGCTAAGCCGCCCAAAACTTTTACATATGCGGACTCCACCATCATAGCAAAGACCGGTCCCAAACTTCTTGCCTACCTGCTTCCCGGCGAATTCAACGGTTTTAAAAGCATTATTAAAGTAATGCTGGCCCTTGACTCGAAGTTTACCATAACCGCTCTTGAGATCATGGAAGATGAAGAAGACCCGGGACTTGGTGCTGAAATTTCCCAGGAGTATTTTAAAAACCAGTTCAAGGATAAATCCCTGAAAACCATTAAGGTACTTAAAGTTGTGAAGGAACCGCTTCCGGAAGACTATAGACAATATCTTGAGAAAGCAAAATGGAAAAAAGGTGAATTTACAAAGGCCCGCATTGATAAAATTAGAAAAAAATATAAGGCCCATGATATCTGTGCTCTGACGGGTGCAACAATATCAAGCAGGGCAATGGTAAGGGGAATTAAAGGTATAGTGAAAAAATTCGCCTATCGGATCAAAATACTTGATAATGCTTTGAAACAAAATCATGTTCCAGTTGCATTTTAGATAACCGCCATGAGGCGGATCTGGTTTGGCCCGGATTCATCTCTCAACAAAGTATGGGCCAAAGGCGCGTATGCCAAAACCCCCTCTAATATTCGGAGTTTTTTATATAAAGGAAATATTTATATGCCTGCTACCACAAAAACTAATTTCCAACTTGTTATAAATGGTATTCTAAAGGAGAATCCCATTTTTAGGTTAGCTTTGTCTATGTGTCCTGCCGTTGGAATCAGTACAACAATGATGAACGGTTTGATGCTTGGTATAGCTGTTTTATTTGTCCAGGTCTTTTCAAGCTGCACCATATCCCTTGTAAAAGACTATATTCATCCGAGGATACGTATTCCAACCTACACCCTTGTTATTGCAACATGGGTAACGGTTATAGATTTAACGCTTGCAGCCCTTGCACCCGTTGCATACAAGCAGATGGGTATTTTTATAAAACTCATTGTGGCCTTTGCCATTATCACCATGCGCCTTGAAGTTTTTGCATGCAAAAACACATTGTGGCCGTCCTTCTGGGATGGTGTCGGCATGGGCAGCGGCTTTTTGTTTGGTATGCTGACCCTTGGGTTTGTGCGTGAACTTCTCGGTGCAGGTCAATTGTTTGGCTACGATATATTAGGCTTTAGACCTCTGCTCTTTTTTGCACTGCCCGTTGCAGGTTTTTTCTGTGTCGGCTTTCTAATGGCTGCCTTTAACTATATTGAAATTGTTTATAACAAAAGAAAAAAGGCTGTAAATCGATGAAATTTTTAAAATGCTATAAACTGATGGCTGTTGCCGTTGTGATCAGCCTTGTTCTGATATCAGGATGCAAAAATAAACATTCCTATGTCAGCAAGGCAAAATTTAAGGGTGATCACAATATTATAATTACCTTTGCCGGTGAAGTAGATGCTTCCTGGGCTAAGGATGTGAAAAATTATGGAATCTATGCCAAGCCTGATCCTGATATTCAGCTCAAGATAAGTAAAGTCATTCCCGGACCTGACCAGAAAACCGTGGATCTTTATTTTTCCGATGCAATTGATCAGAATCAGCCGCATATACTTACAATAAAGGATATCAAGGCAGACGGTAAGAATTTAGGTTCCACCGTTGTTGAGGTGAAAAAGCTGTACTTTGGCTTTTTATTCTCAATTCTCATTGGCGCTTTTTTGATTCACAACTTTGTATTTACCAAATATTTAGGCTTGTGCGTGTTCTTTGGTACTTCCCAGAAACAAACTACCGCCATCGGTATGGGAATAACCTTTATGATAGTGATGGTGGCAAGTGCAATGATGTCCTGGGCATTTTACCAGTTTATTCTCAAGCCCTTCCATCTTAATTTTCTGCAGATTGTCGTGTTCATCGGCCTTGTTTCCCTTTCGGTGCAGGCCGTTGATACTATACTGAGAAAAGTCAACCCCGCACTTTTCAAGGCGTTCGGGGTTTATCTTGTCCTTGTAATAGCAAACTGCGTTATCCTTGCTGTGCCTTTAATCATAGCCAATAATGAGTACAATGCTGCAGAAAGTTTCATGCTCTCACTTGGAGCAGGTGCAGGCTTTCTTCTTGCACTTTTTCTCATGTCTTCGGTGCGTGAAAAACTGGAACTTGCAAATGTCCCTGTAACCTATCGGGGCCTTCCCATTGCCTTTGTTGTTGCAGGACTGTTTGCCCTGGCATTCATGGGATTTTCCGGAATGGTGATTTTTTAAAAAGGAGATTAATAAAATATGGATCCAGCTCTTATTAAACTGGCTTTTGGCGGACTTGCCGTTCTCGGTTGTATCGGTCTTGTATTTGGAATCGGTCTTGCCCTTGCAGCACAGAAATTTGCCGTTGAAGTAAACCCCAAAGTTGAGGAAGTCCTGGAAGTTCTTGGCGGTGGCCAATGTGGCGCCTGCGGCTTTGCAGGATGCGAAGCATACGCCGATGCGGTTGTGAATGACCCCGATGTCCCCCCGAACCTCTGCTTTCCAGGTAAGGAAGAAGCTGCATCGATGGTTGCAAAAATTACCGGCAAACAGATGGCTTCAGTTGACAATGTCATTGCATATGCAAGATGTTCCAGAATAGAAGGCAAAGTAAAAAAAGGCAGCAGGTATTATGGCTTCTCAACATGTACTGCTGCAAAACTTGCCTATGGAGGTCCCTGGGAGTGCAAATATGCATGTATAGGACTTGGAGAATGTGCAGAGGCTTGTCCGTTTAATGCCATCACCATGGTGAATAATTTTCCAAGAGTTGATCAGGAGCTCTGCGTTGGCTGCGGAACCTGTGTCAGGACCTGCCCCAACAATGTTATGGAACTTATACCTGTAAAAGCCCGCGTCTTTGTTCCGTGTAACTCAAAGGACAAGGCAAAACAGGTTAAGGAAATATGTGAATCCGGCTGTATTTCATGTAAGATAT
>CAZLBE010000150.1:0-5780 GCA_964557635.1 uncultured Desulfobacterales bacterium | reverse complement strand
TAATTCTGAACTGAAGGAGTTCAAATGGAGATTTATCTCTGAAAAAATACGTTTCATTAGTGGAAATAGCGTCAATAATGTTCTTTTCAATTTCTTTTTTAAAATCCGATTTTGCCTTTTGATAAAGCTCCTGATAGGATGAGCATCCAAGTTCTTCTGCAAGGGGGTTCAGTCTAGTTTCTACAAGGTATTCTTTACCCTTTGTCAGGGCAATACCAGATATATCGAGAATATATTTTTTAAATAAGGCAAATTCGGAAGGATTGATTTTAATCATTTTAGCCCGTTACAGTTTAATGACGGTTTTTGTTATCTCTTCTGCAATTTTTTCAAGAGGTGCAATGATATCTGTGATACCTGATTCTATGGGCTCTTTGGGCATGCCAAACACTGTACATGTTGCCTGATCCTGGGCAATGACAATACTTCCGTTTTTTTTCATTAACTGCAGTCCTTTGGTACCATCGGAACCCATGCCTGTCATAATGACTCCTGTGGCTCTTCCAATATAATGCTGGGCAATTGATCTGAAAAGATAATCAGCAGAAGGCTTGCAGCTGTTCTCAGGCGGGTCGTCGGTTATTTTTATGTTTCTTGTCTTTCCGTCAGCTCCTGCTATTATTTTCATCTGTTTGCCGCCTGGCGCAATAAAAACAGTGTTTGGAACTATGGGTTCACCGTTTACTGCTTCTTTGACCGTGAGAGCGCTTTTTGCATTAAGGCTTTTTGCAAGGGATGCAGTGAACATGGGAGGCATGTGCTGGACAATTAAAACAGGGACGTTGATTTTATCGGGAAGCATCGGTATCATTTTGGAAAGCGCATTGGGGCCGCCTGTGGAGATTCCAATTCCTACAATTTCTGAAAGGGTGCTTCTTTTCCTTGAACCTGCAATAACCCTGCCTGCTGCAGGACGGGTAGGAGATGTTCTTAAGGATATTGATTCGCGAGGACTTCTGCCGCCCTTAAGTTTAAGCCGGAAAGCTCTCTGCCTTTTATACGACTCAAAAATAGGGGTAAAGGCTTTTTTGATTTTTATTATATTCTCTGCCATCCTGCCGCTGTCAGGCTTGGGGATGAAATCAAAGGCACCAAGTTCAAGAGCCCTTATCGTCATGTCACTACCCTTATGTGTAAGGGTACTGAGCATGACAGCAATGGGAGCATCCGGTATTTGTTTTAGATGTTCAAGTACATCTATTCCACTCATTACCGGCATTTCTATATCAAGGGTGACAAGATCAGGTTTTAGAGATTCTATCCTTGAAAGTGCGATTTTACCATTATTGGCAGATCCAACCACTTCAATATCGGGCATGTCATGCAGCACATCACTTATGATTTTTCTGTAGACAATAGTATCATCAACTACAAGGACTTTTATTTTTTTCATATGAAATTTTTTTCCTTTTTTTAATCTTTTAATACTTCTTCGATATTAAGAATTCCAATCAGATTTTTTTTAGTTTTCAGCACACATTTGAAAAATTTACCTTCAAGACCGCCGAGATTTGAAGGTGCCGGCTCGAGATTGGCTTTTTCAGCAATCACCACATCACTTATTGAATCAACAAGAAGGCCGATATATTCATCCTGGGATTGAACAATAATATTTCTGTTATCCTTGCTTTTTTTAATATGTGAAAGTCCGATTTTTTTTCCTATATCAAGTATAGTAACAATTTTTCCCCTGAGATTGAGTACACCAACAATGTACTCTGCCGCCTGGGGAACCTTTGTAACCTCAAAATGTTTGTTTATTTCCTGAATATTCATAATATCGATGCCGTATAATGAGCCTCCAACATAAAAAGTAGCAAGTTCCATACTGGCAGTCTCTGTAATATTATCTCTATCAGCCATGTTAATCTCTCCTTCAAATATAACCGCCATGAGACGGCTCGAGTATCAAGAAACAGGATACAGGATACAGGATACAGGAAAGCGCAGTATCTTTGCGCTTCTTTTTATAATCTTATCTTTTGTTTCTTGAAACTAATTTTTTCTGACTGCCAGCAGCCTAACAGCCAAAAATGAAATATACGTAATGGATTACGTTTTATTCTATATAACGGCCATGAGGCCGATCTGGATTTGCCCAGATTAGCCTCACAACTAATTATGAAAAATCCGCCTGATGCACGGAGTTTTTCATATAAAAAAAAATAAAAAGTAATTTTTAATTACAGGTTCAGGTGCTGCCTGATCACTTTCATCAGGTTTTCCCTGTCTAACTTTATTTCATAGGAATCTATGCCGACTTCCTTGCCCTTTGCAATATGTGCATCACTTGCAAGTGACGTAAGGGCAATGACAGAAAAATGCGAAAATTTCGGATCATTTTTAATTTTTGAAGTTAGTTCAAACCCATCCATATTGGGCATCTCAAGATCAGTTACAACAATATCGATTTCATCTGAGCGTTCTTTTAAAAGTTCCCAGGCGATTGCTCCGTCTTCTGCAACAATAACCTGATAGCCTTCTTCAAGCATAAATTTTTTCACCTGATTTCTGAAAAAAGCTGAATCCTCTGCAAAGAGTATAACTTTCTGCCCGTTATCCTCCATCTGGGCAACGGCATTTTTTTCTTCTTCAAACCATTCAGGATTTAACTGTTTTACAAGTTCAAAAATGTCAACAAGAAGAGTTGTATGTTTATCTATAATCATGGAACCGCTGATACAGGGTATTTTCAGTGTTGAATCGTCAATTTCAATAGCTATTTCAACGGCATCAATGGGTGGGGTAACCATGAGTCCAAGTTCTCTGTTTTTAACTGTAAAAACAATAAGTTCCTGTTGATTTTTTTCAGGTAGGGGGGCAGTTTTCGTTACTTGTGAAAGTTCATAGAGGGGAAGAGTTCCATCCCTGTACTGTATAACTTTTCGATCACCGATCTTTTCAATGGTTGAGGTTTGAATTCTTTCAATCCTCTCTACAAGGTTAAGCGGTGCGGCAAAGTATTCGGATTCACCGTTTTTAAATACAAGAAGGGAAATTTTATCCTTTGAATTTTCTTTTGCTTTCTCAGCTGCTTTAACTGCTTTTGCCATTCTTTCAACTTCAGCCATGGTAGTGAGCCCTGCCATCTGTGCAAGACTTGAGACATCAAGAATCAAGGCAACTTTACCATCTCCCATGATAGTAGCCCCTGCATATCCGCTGCACTGCTTGAGATGCCTGCCAAGGGGTTTAACAACAATTTCTTCAGAATCACACAATTCGTCCACTACAAGTCCGTATTTGAATGAACCTGCCGATACTACTGCAATATTAATAGCACTTGCCGCATGGTATCTTCTGTCGCTGCCACTTCGTTTATAATTTGCTTCGGATTCAAGAGCTGCTTCTCTGCTTTCCACTATTTCTTTACCGTCTTCAGAAATCTTGTGGTAGGGAGACCGTCTGTCAGCAACGGATTCTCTTCTGTCAGTGTACTCTATTTTCTCTTCAGGATGTACAAATTTTTTGTCGATGCCAAGTACTTTACCAAGGTCCAGTAAAGGAAGCAGATCTCCTCGAAGTCTTACAACTTCGGCATTTCCTACTTTTTCGATTCTTTCTTTTATCTGGGATGCAGGAATCCTCAACAGCTCATCAAGGTTAACCTGAGGGATTGCATATTTTTCATTATCCAATGAGATGATCTGGCTTGGAATTATTGCCAGAGTAAGGGGAAGTTTAATCTGGATATCGGTTCCTTTACCAAGGGTTGAGTTTATTTCAAGAAGTCCGCCAAGTTTTTCAATGTTGGTCATAACAACATCCATACCAACACCCCTGCCGGAAACATCCGTTACCTTTTCAGCCGTTGAAAACCCGGGAAGAAGAATAAGCTCTGTTTTTTCTTTATCAGAAAGTTTGTCAACCTGCTGCTCTGTCATTAATCCCTTGTTTACTGCAGTCAGGGCAATTATGTCAGGATCAAGTCCCTTTCCATCATCGGAAATTACAATATTTACCTGGCCTGCATCATGAAATGCTTTTAGAACAATTGTTCCTGTAGAGTTCTTGCCTGCTTTTTTTCGGTCCTTGGGAAGTTCAATCCCGTGATCTACGGAATTTCTCACAAGGTGGGTCAAGGGATCATTAATGGATTCTATAATGGTTTTGTCTAATTCAACATCTTTGCCTTCAATCTCAAGATCAATTGTTTTACCTAATTTTTTTGAAAGATCCCTAACCACCCTGGTGAATTTTGTAAAAACAACTGCAATTGGCTGCATTCTTGTTTTCATGATCGCTTCCTGGAGTTCAGAGGTGATCATGTCTATGTGCTGACTTGAAAGTTCCGTAGCTTTGGCGTTTGAAGAGGTGATGCTTTGCATAAGTTGATTACGGCTTAAAACAAGTTCTCCCGCAAGATTCATTAAAGTGTCAAGCAGATTTACATGTATTCTTAAAGATCCCTGGGGCTTTGTAACGCTAACGGCGGCTTTTGTTTCTTTTTCAGCCGGCTTAACAGCTTTGACTGGCATGGTTTTTTCTTTTGCTTTATTTTGTGCAGGCATCATTGACGGTTCTTCACTTTTCGGCATTTCGGATAATTGAATCATATCTTCTGAAACTACATGTATATAGTCCTCTTCAAGATCAAAAAGTGTTCCTGCCATATCCGGTTCAAGTATGGAAGCGTAGAGCAGTTGTAAAGGCATTTCAACAGGTAGAGTTGCTGTCGAGAGCGTACCAATTGCTTGAACACCTATCCTTGCATCAAGGATTGTACCTGTTTTCTCAAGGGAAGCAAAAAAATCCACGGGGTTCTTATTCTTCTGCTGCAGATCCCGTATCAGTTCGTATTCAACAATAAAAATAAATTTGCCTTCATTTCTGCACTGCTCAATATCATATGGTGATACCTGGGGGAAAATTCTGCCGTCCTTAAGGAAGATATCAAATCTTTCTGTTGAATCTTCCATGGGGATGTTTTTTTTTTCTGAACCTTCTATGGAGACATCCTGTTCTTCAACTGCTGGCTGCTCTGCTATATTTTTAAGTGCTGCAAGGTGCTCAGAAACATCTTCTTCATTGCTTGTGTCGATATTATTCATAAGATTTTCAAGCTTATCAAAACCCTTTAACAGGACACTTATTACGTCGGAATCAGGAACAAGTTCCATATTCCTGATAAGATCAAGGACATTTTCAAGGCTGTGCCCAAGGTCTTTGATGGTTGTAAGCCCCATGAAACCGGCTCCTCCCTTTATGGAATGGGCAGCACGGAAAACGTTATTGACAAGGTCGATATCAATATCTTTGCCACCTTCTTCAATGGCAAGAAGGTCACTTTCAATGTCAGACAGATGCTCGAGCGATTCTTCAATATACATCTGCAGGGTTTCATCGTCTTCAATCATGATGCATCTCCTTTAAAGCGTTTCCCTGAGGCTTTGAACCCGGGCTCAAGGTATAAATAATAATTTTTTTTGGTAAAAATATTTAACAACCGAGATTGTTAAACTTTGAATATTTATCAAATCATTCCTATTTTAATTAAAGTACGGAAATGTACTTTGATTTTTAGTACAGAACAGAGTACAAAAAAAAAGAATAAAAGTCAAACCGGTTCAATCAATCAGCCGCATTATCAAACAAAAGATCTGGTTGGTAATGCGGCTGCAAAACAATCGCCATGTTCTTGACTTTTTGCCCTTAAAACATGCTTCTGTATTTTACCAGTAGCTGTTTTTGGTAAAGTTGTAAATTCAATGGCTTTTGGTGCTTTAAATTGTAAATATTCGGCTTATAATGTAAATGTTTGGAGAGTGCCTCATATTCGT